>NZ_JBEXCY010000042.1:0-68106 GCF_040605515.1 Dactylosporangium sp. NPDC005572
AGGAACAGAGCCGAGCGTGACCACAATTCCACGAGCAGCGCGCGGCCGGCGGCATAAGCGCGCACGTGCTCGGGCACCTCGGTTATCGCAACCGCCCCTCGACCTGCGACAGATCGGATGGCCTACGGCGCGCCGCGCTCTGTGCCCGACGTGATCCTGGCAAGGTGCCCTCATGCTCTCGTTGCCTGCGGATCGGGTCGCCGCGTTGCCCGTTGATCAGCTTGGGTTTGCGGTGCTTCAAGACTTGATCTCCACCAACCAGTGGAACGAATACAACTACCTGCTAGGTGCATCGCGGGCCTACCAGGGCAGCGAGGCAGCCGAGGCGATCGCCGAGGCCATGGCATGGCTCCGCGCCAAGGCATTGATCGCCCGCACACCGGGTCAGACGTCGGACGCAGCGATCTTCGTGACCCGGACAGGCCGTCGGGTTGCGACTGAGGGGCCTCAGACGTTCTACGCCAACGAGCGGCTGCAGGGCGGCATTCACCAAGCAATTGAAGAGCAAGTAAGGCCGCAGTTTCTCATCGGTCAGTACGAGCTCGGGGTCTTCGCAGCCATGAGGGCAGTAGAGGTCCGCGTGCGCGAGCTCGGCGGATTCGGTGATGAGACCGTTGGCGTGGACCTGATGAACAAGGCGTTTGGACCCACAGGCCCACTTACCGATCGAGGCGCGGTAAAGGGTGAACAGGACGGCACCAGAGCGCTCTTCGCTGGCGCGTACGCGGTGCTGCGCAACCCCGCAGGCCATCGCGAAGTCAACTACGACAACGTAGCCGAGGCCGCGGAAGCAGTTCAGACTGCGAGTCTCCTCATGCGGATTCTCGACCGCACGGAGGCAAGGTTGCCCAAACCGTAGCGGGTTGCAATCGAGCAGGCGCCAATCGTGAGCACGCGAATCGCGGCAAGGATGAGGCTCTGCTAAGAGCGCATCCTTGGATGAGAATCCAGGTGATTCAAAGTCACCTTGACAACGGGCAGCTCGACATGGAAATAGTTGAGCAGATGAGGCGCCGGATTTGACCTACGTCATTGATATTTATCTTGAGGCCTCAGAGTCGGCGGAAAGCGTAGTGTCGACACTGATCCAGCACCTCCGTGATAGGAAACGTTCTATCTCCGCGACTCGTCTGGGTGTGGGCGTGGGTGACGCGTATGAGGATGGCTGGTCTGGGTATATATTCGACAGTGAAGGTGGCAACCCCACGGATGGTCTCATGTTGGAGGTATTCCGAGACTCTGGGGTGATGCAAAGAAGATTCGATCTGCTGAGGGGTGAAGCTTCCGATGCAAGATTCTTCGAGATGAACACCGTGGCTGTAGTAACGTTATCTGGAGTCGAAGTCGATTGGCCGCTAGTGGGGGCGATATGGCAAATATTCAATGCCCTGTGGCCATCGATTGTTTACGATGAAGTGAGTGGATTCGATATAGATATGTCCGATACCCCATCCCTGTGACTGCGGCATCGGAAGAGCCATTACATACCGCGATGCTATGCCCGGCCTCCTAGCGATGCGCGCCGCCGATCCGCCGATCCGGCTACCCCACGCGGCAGACCTTCTCGCGTTCCGCCACAACGCCGGGGTCACCAGCGACACCACAGGTCGATAGCTTCGGAGCACGCACTGGATTACACCTTCGCTCGACGCGGGAACCCGAAGTGTCCAGGCCTGCTCAGCGCGATGTTGCTGCTGGCCCTTCGACCCGTGAGCCGGTACTTCCAATCGGCTCGACCATCTGCTGTCGAGCCGTAACGCGCGCGCTCAGCGGCAGTAGAGGACGACGCGCGCCTCGCGAGTCTCAAGGGCGCGCTGTCGAGAATCTCATGCGCCCGAACGCCACGATCCCCAACGCCGAATCATTCGCAGGACGCCCTGATGTATCAATACGCCGACACCGGCGTTGGCTATGGCGAGCCCAGACGCGGCCAGCAACCCCGGCTCCACACCCATCACGTCGGTAGCGACGAGCAAGGCTGGCCATCCCACAGCGGCAGCGACGAGTGACAACCGCCACCAGCGTCCGAAAACAAGGCCGAACACAATCAGTACCGGGATCACTGCGCGCCCCTCCCCGCTGCTCCAACATACTCTCATCGGCAGATCCGCGAGCCGAACAGCTGCGGGTCCATCACGCTGCGTAGAGCGCGGATCGCGGGTACTAGAAGAGTTCTAGCGGCCCAACGTCTACAGCTCGCGAACGTAGTGCAGGATGCGCTCGCCGTGATCGTCAATCTTCGCTCTACCGGAGGCCGTCCATCCAAGCCGTGCGTAGAGCCGCTGGGCGCGTTGATTGCTTGCGTGCGTCCAAAGCTGGCCTCGGGTGAACCCGCGCTCTCGGGCGTGGTGTTGTGCCTGTTCTACGACCAGAGTCCCCAGCCCTTGCCCCCATCGATCCGGATGGACGGCAATCATCGACACATGGGCGAGCCCCGGCAGTGGATCCTCGCTGGCCCCATCCTGAGCGAGGGCCTGCAGTAGGAACGCCATCGCAACCAGCTCGTCAGCCTCCTCGACGAGCAGTGCGAAACCGGCACCGTCGACCAGCCGGACTCGCACCTGTCGTTCGGCCTCGGCGGTTCCGACACCAACGACCGGGCCTAAAGGCAGCCCAGTCTCCGCATGCCGGGCGATGTTGGCTGCGGTCCAGAGACGAGCGACAGCCATAACATCGGCCGGGCGCGCGGCACGCGTTGTAAACATTCAGCAACGCTACTGCGGCGAACACGCAAGGGCGACGCGCACACTCATCGGCATGAGCGCGCAACGGACCGTGGGTCAGGGCCGGCCAGAGCGGCGTACGGAGCGTGACGATGGATGGCGAGCCACAGCGCCCTCTAGGCAGTGTCTTCAAAGGATCATGGGTCGGGCATGATCTGACCCGTGATCCGCCGGTATGAACTCACGGATGTTGAGTGGGAGTTGTTGTCGCGGTATCTGCCGTCGGTGGTGACTGGTGGCCGGCCTCGGCAGGATGATCGGCGGGTGTTGAACGGGATCGTGTGGAAGGTGCGGTCCGGAGCGCCGTGGCGGGATGTGCCGGATCGGTATGGGTCGTGGCAGTCGCTGTATACGCGGTTTCGGCGGTGGGCCCTGGATGGCACGTTCGTGCGGATGCTGGCCGGGGTGCAGGCGGATGCTGATGCGGTAGGCGACATCGATTGGTTGGTGTCGGTGGACTCGACGATCGTGCGGGCGCATCAGCACGCCGCCGGCGGTAAAGGGGGCGACGGGAACCCGACGAACCGGACATCGGGCCGGTCGTCACCGGCGCGGAACCGGCTCACGCCATCGGGCGATCTCGAGGTGGACTGACCACAAAAATCCATCTGGTCTGCGACGGCGCCGGGCGGACCTTGGGTTTTGTGCTCACCGGCGGCAACGTCAACGACTGCACGCGCTTCACGCACGTGCTCGACGCGATCCGGGTGGCCCGGCACGGCCCCGGCCGTGCCCGGGTTCGCCCCGACCACGTGATCGCGGACAAGGGCTACAGCACCAAAGCCATCCGCGACCTGCTCCGCCGCCGCGGCATTAGCCACACCATTCCCGAACGCGCCGATCAGCAGGCCAACCGCGCCCGGCGCGGCAGCCGCGGCGGGCGGCCACCAGCGTTCGATCCCGGCACCTACCGGCGCCGCAACGTCGTGGAACGCTGCTTCAACCGGCTCAAACAGTGCCGGTCCGTGGCCACCCGCTACGACAAAACCGCCACATCGTTCCAGGCCACCGTCACCATCGCCGCACTCCTGCAATGGCTATGACCCTTTGAAGACACCGCCTAGTGGCGGCCGGCCCGCCACACAGTCCAACGGTGCTTGCCAGGACTCCGCCAGGGCCAGCATCGGGTGTGCCTGAACGCTGGAGTGCCCGCGTGATCGTTCGGATCGGACGTCTGGAAAAGCTTGCCGAAGGCTCGTTGCCGATCGGGCTGACCGGCACCAAGAGGATGCCGGTCGCGTCGCGCGAGGTTTCGTAATGGGCTGATCGCTGGCGGGTGGCATCATCGGGCGATGGGAGTTCAGCGGCGGGCGGTGCTCGGGAGCGGTGTTGCGGCGCTGCTCGGTGGGTGCGGCAGTCGGCAGCCGCCGGCCTCGCGGGCCGGCATGCCGTCCGCTACCGGCGGGTCGAGCGCGGCAGCGCCCGCGCGGACCGGGCCTGCCGAGACGCCCGAGCAGGTCGCCTTCACGCCCGGGCGGACCGTCGTTCCGTTGCAGACGCCGGCCGCGTACGCCGGCGCGCTCAGCAAGGTCATCACCAAGTACCTGGCGCCGAATCCGGACCATCCCAAGTACCCCGCCTACGCCGGGGCCGTGCTGCTCGTCGCCGTCGACGGGCAGGTCACCGTGCACGACGCGGTCGGTGACGCGCTTCGCTACGGGACCGGGCCGGCCGAGCTTCCCAAGTCGCAGCGGGTCGCCATGCTCAACGACTCCATCTTCGACCTCGCGAGCATCACCAAAGTGTTCACGGCGCTGCTGGTGCTGCAGCTCGTCGACCAGGGGAAGGTCCGGCTCGACGCTTCCGTCGCCGACTACCTGCCGCAGTTCGGGAAGCAGCAGGTCACCGTCGGCATGGTGCTCGCGCACACCGGGGCGCTGCCGGGGGGTGTCAGCTTCGCCGGGGCCAAGGACAACACCGAGCGGTGGAGGCGGGTCCTCACCGCGCCGCTCGTGGCGCAGGCGGCGCCGGGGAGCACGTTCCGGTACAGCGGCGTCGGGCTCATGGTCCTCGGGCGCCTCGTCGAGAAGCTCACCGGGCTCAGCCTCGACGAAGCCGTCCAGCAGCGCATCGCCGCGCCGCTCGGGTTGCGGGACACCATGTTCACGCCGCTCAAACGGCTGCAGAAGGACGATCCGCGGCTCGTCGCCACCGAGGCTCGCAAGGCCCGTGGGCTGACCCGGGGCGTCGTCCACGACGATCTCTGCCTCGCGCTCGGCGGCGTGGCCGGGCATGCCGGGATGTTCGGGACCGCTGCCGACCTCGCCGTCGTCGGGCAGATGCTCGTCAACGGCGGGGAGTACAAGCAGCAGCGGATCCTGTCCGAACGTACCGTCCGGGCGATGATCACCAACGTGAACATGGGGCTGCCGGCGATCGATGCCGAGCGGCCCGGGCGGTCGGCTGATCATGGGCTCGGGGTCGAGTTGCAGCAGCCCTGGTTCATGGGGCGGCTGGCGCGCCCCGTCACGTTCGGGCATACGGGATTCACCGGTACCTCGCTGGTCGTCGATCCCGACCGGCGGCTCGTGGTCGTGCTGCTCACCAACCGCGCACACCCGGACTGGACGCGGGCCAACCCGGACAAGCCCCGGATCGCTGTGGCCGACGCCCTCGCGGACGTGATCTAGGGCGAGGCGATGTCGCGGGCCACGTCGAAGGCCGGGCCCGCGTGGCCCGGCGTCGGGTGGGCCACGTCGGCGGCCAGGTCGAACGGGGCGTCATCCGCGTCGGCCGCCAGTTCGTCCTCGACCGCCTCGTCGGGGGCCACCGCCAGAACGGTGTCCGGCGGGGTGTGCAGGGCGGCGCCGTGATCGGCCGCGACGGCGGAGAAGTCGACCTCACTCATTGCACGATCGTGAGCGAACGCGCAAGGCGCGCGCAACCAACCTCAGGTGAAGCGTGGGCGGGCGCCCGGAGCCGGCACGTCCTGTGCCCGGGTCCGGGCGCCCCGCGGTGCCGGGCGCGCGGTGAGCGCTGCCGTGTCGCCGCCATGGTTCGGTGCCGGCGGGCGACCACCTCGGACACTGCGGGTGCCGGCCGCCACTACCGCCGCCGGCACGGCCTCCAGGAAGCGAGCAAGGTTGTAGTGACATTCCCGGGCGCGCAGATAGGAGCGCCCGGAGATACCGACGACCGCGCCGGCCAGGTCGACGCGCCACATCCAGTGTCCCGACGTCTCGACGGCGGCCACGGTACTGCGAAGGGCCGAAAACCCGTCGCGTAGGGACTGGACGGCGTCGCGGCTGGCCGCCAGGCTGTCGAACGTGCGCCCGGCGCGGCCGAGGGGGCGGTTGTTCGGCGACACGAGCATCCAGGTCACGGCCTCGGCCATCGCGCCGGGGTCATCGACGGCGGCCGCGGCCAACGCCAAGAAGACGAACCTCGCGTGCTGCACTCCCCCGCCCTCCGCCCGCCTGTCCACGTTCTGGGACACACGTTCGGGACAGCGCATGACCTTCGTTGCGTGTGCACCTGCACGCCGGACATGCATGAGGTGAACAACGGGAAGGGACGCGGGCGTTGCTATGCCCAGGTTTTCCCGTCAATCGGACAAAGCTTGATCGGCGTTCATCTCTGCCCGATAGACGTCACTCATGACGATTTCGATGAATCGGCGCGCCCTGTTCGGCGCATCGGCCGCGGCCGCCGCCGCGGGTGTGCTCCTGCCGCGGCCGGCCGCGGCGTTCGTAACGTCGGGCCGCCCGGTGCTTACCCACGGCGTGCAGAGCGGCGAGGTGACCGGCACGTCGGCGTATGTGTGGACGCGGGCCGACCGGGCCGGCCGCATGTACGTGGACGTCAGCGAGCGGCCCGACTTCAAGCACGCCCGCCGGCTGCGCGGCCCGGTCGTGACCGCCGACGGCGACTTCACCGGCAAGCTGCGGCTGACCGGCCTGCGGCCCGGCGAGCGCACGTACTACCGGGTCCAGGTCGACGGCGACCACCCGAGCGCTCCGCTGACCGGCTCGTTCGGCTTCCCCGACCGGCACCGGCCGATCCGGTTCGTGTGGACCGGCGACATCAACGGGCAGGGCTGGGGCATCAATCCGGAGCTCGGCGGGATGCGGATCTTCGGGGCGATGCGCGCGCTACGGCCCGACTTCTACCTGTGCAGCGGCGACACCGTCTACTCCGACGGCCCGCTGGCCGAGTCGGTCACGCTGCCCGACGGCCGGGTGTGGCGCAACATCGTCACGCCGGCCAAGGCGAAGGTCGCCGAGACGCTCGACGAGTACCGCGGGCAGTTCGCGTACAACCTGCTCGACGCCAACCTGAAGGCGTTCCTGGCCGAGGTACCGCAGCTCAACCAGTGGGACGACCACGAGGTCACCAACAACTGGTACCCGGGCGAGGTCCTGAACGACGCCCGGTACACCGAGCAGCGGGTGGACGTCCTCGCCGCCCGGGCCCGGCAGGCGTTCTTCGAGTGGACGCCGCTGGAGCCCGGCAAGGTGTACCGCCAGTACTCCTACGGTCCGCTCCTGGACGTCTTCAAGCTCGACATGCGGACGTACAAGGACGCGAACGACGCCAACACGTACGCCGACCCCAGGCGCGGCCTGCTCGGCCCCGACCAGCGGGCCTGGCTCATCCGCTCGCTGCTCGCCTCCCGGGCGACGTGGAAGGTCATCGCGATCGACCTGCCGCTCGGCCTGGTCGTGCCGGACGGCGCGACCGCGCAGGAGGGCGTGGCCCAGGGCGACGGCGGCGCGCCGCTCGGTCGCGAGCTGGAGTTCGCCACGGTACTGCGGGCGGCGCACCGGGCGGGCGTGACCGGCATCGTGTTCCTGACCGCCGACGTGCATTACACGGCGGCGCACCACTACGACCCTTCGCGGGCCGCGGTGCAGGACTTCACGCCGTTCTGGGAGTTCGTCTCCGGCCCGGCGAACGCGGGCGCGTTCGGCCCGAACGCGCTGGACGGCACGTTCGGCCCGCAGGCCGCGTTCGTGCACGCCCCACCGGCGGCGAACACGTCGCCGCTGGACGGTTTCCAGCACTTCGGCGAGGTCGAGATCAACCCGTGGTCGCGGGACTTCACGGTGCGCCTGCGCGACCTGACCGGCGCGGTGCTGTGGAGCACCACCCTGGAGGCGCCGCGCCGGCGGTAGCCTGCTCGGCGTGGCTCACTACAGCAGACTGCACGCGATCGTGCTCGACGTCCCGGCCGACGACCACGCTTCGACGGTGTCGTTCTGGGAGGGCGCGCTGGGCCAGCCGATCCCGCGCGTCGAGAAGTACCCGGAGTTCCACGGCACCCTGCTGGCGCACCAGCGGATGCTGTTCCTGGCCCAGCGCCTCGGCGACGGCGACCCGCGCGTGCACCTGGACATCCACACCGACGACCTGGCCGCGGAGGTGGCCCGGCTGGAGGCCCTCGGCGCGACCCGCGCCGGGGGCGGCTCCGGCCCGTGGCAGGTCATGCGTGACCCGTCGGGCCAGGTGTTCTGCGTGGTGCCCGACAAGCCTGGCACCCTGAACGACGACAACGCCCACCGCTGGGACTGACCGCAGCGGCGGGCGTTGCCGGACGTGCGTCAGGCGACGGTGTTGCGCCAGGCGCGGCCGCTGCGGCCGATCAGGCGCTCGGCGTCCGTCGGGCCCCACGACGCCGCCTCGTACGTCGGGATCGGGCTGGTGTCCTGGGCCCAGCGCTCGATGATCGGGTCGACGATGCGCCAGCACTGCTCGACCTCGTCCGAGCGGATGAACAGCGTCGTGTCGCCGATCAGGGCGTCGAGCAGCAGGCGCTCGTAGGCCTCCGGGGACTCCTCGCGGAACGTCTTGTCGTACGAGAAGTCCATGCTCGCCGAGCGGACCCGGAACGAGTGGCCGGGGACCTTCGCGCCGAAGCGTAGCGCGATGCCCTCGTCGGGCTGGATGCGCAGGATCAGCGCGTCGGGCTGCAGCTCGGTGAGCTGCGAGTCGGGGATCGGCAGGTGCGGCGGGCGCTGGAACTGCAGCACCACCTCGGTGACCCGGCTGGGCAACCGCTTTCCCGTCCGCACGTAGAACGGAACGCCCTTCCAGCGCCAGTTGTCGACATCGAGGCGCAGCGCCGCGTAGGTCTCGGTGCGGGAGAGCGGGTCGACGCCGGTCTCCTCCCGGTACCCGGGCATGAGCTCCTCGCGGGTGCCACCGCGCGTGTACTGCCCGCGCACCGAGATGTCGTCGATGTCGCGGCCCCGCGGCAGGCGGATGGCCTGCAGCAGCTTCACCTTCTCGTTGCGCACGGCCTCCGCGCTGAACGACGCCGGCGGCTCCATGAGCGCGAGCGCGAGGACCTGCAGCACGTGGTTCTGCACGATGTCGCGCATGGCGCCGGCGTGCTCGTAGAAGCTGCCGCGGGTGCCGACGCCGAGCGTCTCGGCCACGGTGATCTGCACGTGGTCGACCCAGGTGCGGTCCCAGATCGGCTGGAAGATGGAGTTGGCGAAGCGCAGGGCGAGCACGTTCTGGACGGTGTCCTTGCCCAGGTAGTGGTCGATGCGGAAGACCTGGCTCTCGTCGAACGCGGCGTGCACGGTGGCGTCGAGCTGCTTGGCGCTGCGCTCGTCGTGCCCGTAGGGCTTCTCGATGACCAGCCGCGCGAACGAGCCCTCGCGGGCCTGGTTCAGCCCGGCGCCGGCGAGGCCGTTGATGACGAGCGGGAACGCCTCGGCCGGGGTCGACAGGTAGAACACCCGGTTGCCGGCGGTGCCGCGCTGCTCGTCCAGCTCGTCCAGCACGGTGGCGAGCCGCTTGTAGGTCTCGGGGTCGTCATAGCCGCCGGCGATGTACCGCACCGCGCCCGTGAGCTGCGGCATGCCCGACAGCCCCTTGTCGCCGAGCACGTTGTGGATGAACTTCTCGTCGTCCATCGGCGTGCGGGCGACGCCGACCACCGCGAACCGCTCGTGGAGGCGGTTGTGGCGGGCGAGGCTCTCGATGGCCGGGATCAGCTTGCGCCGGGTGAGGTCGCCGGACGCGCCGAAGATGACCACTGTCGCGGGCGGGGCGTGCCGGTTGTCGGACTCCTGCAGGACCGGGTCGGTTGACATGGATGCGCGCCTCTTTCGTCGGACTGCCGCCGTGACACTATGAGGCAACCGCTGCGCGCAGCAACGATTCCGGAACGTGACCGGCGTCTCGGTGATTCGACAGATTCGACGGTACCGGCTGTGCGTCAACGCCCGGAAACCGCCGTCCCGACGGTCTCTTACGAACACCGAACAGCCGAAGCGCGGAAACTTTTCGCCAGGCAGCCTGATCTCACCGACGATCCTCCGTTCCGTACCACTTCCCTGGAGCCTCCGGTGACCGATCCGACGCTCGTGATCGACTTCGGCACGTCCACTTCGTCCGCCGTGCTGGTCCTGCCCGACGGGCAGCAGCGACTCATCAAGGAGCCCACCAGCGGCTCGTACTCGTGGCCGACCGCCGTGTGCTGGGACGGCACCACCCTGCTCGTCGGCACCGCCGCCGAGCGGCGCAAGCGCACCGACCCGGCCGCGTACCGCCGGGAGTTCAAGCGCGACCTCGGCGACGCCTACCCGACCCCGCTCGGCGACCGCTCGTTCCCGGTCGGCGAGCTGGTCACCGCCGTGGTCACCGCGCTGGCCGGCCGCGCCCGGGAGCTGGCCGGCGGCCCGGTGGAGCGGCTGGTACTCACCGTGCCGGCCTCCCACGGCCCCGGCGATCCCCGCCGCGACCTCATGATCAAGGCCGGTGAGGCGGCCGGCTTCGTCGAGGTGGAGCTGCTCCAGGAGCCCGTGGCGGCGGCCCTGGCGCCGATGACCGGGGCCGCGTTCACGGCCGGTGACGTCGTGCTCGTCTACGATTTCGGCGGCGGTACCTTCGACGCCGCCGTCGTGCGGTTCACGTCCACGGCCGACCACGAGGTCCTGGGACACGCCGCCCTCGACGACTGCGGCGGCCGCGACCTCGACGTCGTCATCGCCCGCGAGCTGCAGGAGTCGGGCGGCGAGGCGCTCGCCGCGGCGCTCGACGGCCCCGACAGCGCGGCCCGCCTGCGGGCCACCCTCCAGCTGGGCGACTTCGCCCGCGGGGTGAAGCACCAGCTCAGCGACTCGGCCACGGTCGAGGACTACATCACGCCGGCCGCGCCGGCGTTCCACCTCAGCCGCGACCAGCTGATCAAGCTCACCGAGCGCGAGCTTGACCGCACCGTCGCCTGCAGCACCAGCCTGCTCAACCGCTGCGGCGTGCGGCCGGAGCAGCTCTCGGCGGTCGTCCTCGTCGGCGGCAGCTCGCGGATGCCGATCGTGCAGGACCTGGTGGGCCGGCGCTTCGGCCGGCCGCTGCGGCACGCCGAGGACCCGGAGCTGTCGGTCGTGCAGGGCGGCGCGACCTGGGTCGGGCGCGGCGGCGGCCGCCAGGTGACGGTGACCGAGACCGACCCCGACCACGTCCCGATGCGCTGGGCCATCCCCGGCGGCGCCGCGAAGGTCGTGAAGTTCACGGTGCGCCCGGGCGAGCGCTACCCGGCGGGCGCGGAGCTGGTCGTCCTGCGCACCGAGGACGGCGCACTGCTGCGCCTCTACGCCCCGGACCGCGGCGGCCGCCTCGTGGAATGGCACACGGAGCCGGGCGCGACGGTCACGAGGGACGCCTGGCTCGCCACGCTCCATCCCGATGAGGTGGTACCGGCGACAGCCCCCACGGCCGAGCCGCCCTCGGGCGAGGTCGTCTACACCAACCGCCGCAGCGTGGCGCTGTGGTCGCTGACCTGGCTCGCGCTGCTGCCGCTCGCCTACGCCGCGATCGGGTTGACCGGCGGCGGCATCGCGGTGACCATCGAGGACGGCGGCGCCTACTTCCTGATGGTCATCCCGGGGCTGGGTGCGGTCTACCTCGGCTATCTGCTGGTCCGCTTCCAGCTGCGGCGGCGGCCGGGCCACACCGTGCGGCTCGACGGCACCGGCATCACGCACCTCCGGTTCTCCACCCGCCGCCACTATCCGTGGAGCGAGGCCACAGAGGTGCTGCTGTCCGACGGCTGGCTGCGGGTGAAGCTGCGCGAGGGCTCGACGCTGCGCCACGATCCTCTGTACGTCCCGCGCCTCGACCCGGTCACCGGCACGTTCAAGGTGGCCCGCCTCTCGTGGGTCCACACGGACGAGGCGACCGCGCGCAGCGCGATCAAGCACTACAGCGTGGGGAGGTTTCCGACGCGGTAGCGTCGGCTGGCATGGGGCGACCGCCGCGGCACGATGCCGACAGCATGCTTGACGCCGCCGTCCGGCTGGCCGGGGAGGGCGGGCCGGCGGCGGTGACCGTCGCGGCCGTGGCGCGGGCGGTGGGTGGGCCGACCGGGTCGGTGTACCACCGGTTCGCCGGGCGGCCCGCCCTCGCCGCGGCGCTGTGGAACCGGACCGTCGCGCGGTTCCAGGAAGGGTGGCTCGCCGCCCTCGCCGCGGATCCGGCCGAGCGGGCGGCGGCGGCCGCGGCCGGGCATGTGGTCGCGTGGAGCCGGGCGAACGAGGCCGAGGCGCGGGTGCTGTTGTACGGGGCGGCGGACTTCGACGAGCCGGGATGGGCCCCCGAGGCCCGGGCCGAGCTGCGCCGGCTCAACGCCCGCATCGGGCCCGCGCTGCGCGACCTCGCCGCCCGCCTGCGCGCCGCGAACAAAGCGACCACCGACGCGCGCCATCCCGCGGACCTTGTCGAGCTACTGACCGTGGCGACCATCGACCTGCCGGGCGCCGTGGTGCGGCGGCACCTGCGGCGGGGCAAAGGGATCCCGGCCGGGGCCGAAATGATGGTTTCCCGGGCGGCGGGGTCCCTGCTAGTTTTAGAGGCGTGCCTCTAAAACTTCCTGAAGTGTGGGGCGTCACGGACGACGAGGTCGCCCGCCCCTATCCGTGCGACGGCGTGTTCGCCGGGCCGACGGTCGAGTGGTTCCGCGGGGTCGACGTCGACGCCGAACCGGCGGCCCTGTTCCGGTGGCTGTGCCAGCTGCGCGTCGCGCCGTACAGCTACGACCTCGTCGACAACCTCGGCCGGCGCAGCCCGCAGCGGCTCGTCCCGGGGCTGGAGCGGCTCACCGTCGGGCAGACGATGATGACGATCTTCGAGTTGGCGAGCTTCGCCGAGGACGAGCACCTGACCGTGCGGATGCGGCCCGGGCCGGGCCGCCGGGCGTTCGGGGACCTGCTGGTGAGCTACACGATCCGCCCGGCCGGGCCGTCCGGGCCGGGACGGTCCCGGCTGGTCGCGAAGCTCGTTGTCCCCACCGACCAGGACCTCCGGCACCGAATCGCGCGCCCGCTGCTGGCCTGGGGCGACCTGATCATGATGCGCCGCCAGCTGCACAACCTCGCCCGGCTGGCCGCGCGGCACGATCAGGCCAGGTAGCACGCGGTCGCGGCTGCACGGCACGGCCGGCGCGGTGACCCAGCCCAGGAAGCCAGCCACGGTAACGTAACGTCGCCATCTGCGGACCGTGAGTGTGCGGGGAGCGGGAGGCCTGCGGCAACGAGCGGAGGATGCCCGCCTCAACTTCGAGCGGGTCGGCAACGCCATCCAGCAGCAGCGCCTCCGACGAACGCAGCGCCTGTTCACCGGCCGTTTGGACGTCTACCTCCGGGGCTCCCGCCCGGGGTACTTTGATCGCCCAAGGGGTCGATCAGGGAGTTGCCGGGTGGAGTTGTCGGTCAGCGTGCTCGGCGACATGACGGCCGCCGTGCGCGGGGAGCCGGTCGACCTCGGCGGACGCCGGCAGCGGGCCGTGCTCGCGGTCCTGGTCCTCAACCGCGGCGACATCGTCCCCACCGACCGCCTGGTCGACTGCGTGTGGGGCGACCACCCGCCGGCGAACGCGGCCGGGGCGCTCCAGGCGTACGTCTCCCACCTGCGCCGCCGCCTCGAACCGGGCGGCACCGCGCGGGCCCGCGGCAACATCATCGTGAGCCGCCCGCCGGGCTACGCCCTGACCCTGCCGCCGGACGCGGTCGACGCCTGGCGCTTCGAGCGCCTCATCCAGACGGCCCTCCAGGACGACGACGCCGCCCAGCGCGACCTGCTCCCCCAGGCGCTGCGCCTGTGGCAGGGCCCGGCCTACGCCGAGTACGCGGACGAGTCGTGGGCCCAGCCGGAGGCCGCCCGCCTGGCCGAGCTGCGGGAGGTGGCGCGGGAGCAGCTGCTCTCGGCCCGCCTGGCGCTGGGTGAGTCGGCGGTCCTGGTACCGGAGCTCGAGGCGCTGGTCGCCGAGGAGCCACTGCGGGAGAAGCGCTGGCGGCTCCTGGTGCTGGCCCTGTACCGCGCCCACCGCCAGGGCGACGCCCTCGCGGCCCTGCGGCGCGCCCGGCAGACGCTGTCCGAGCAGTTGGGGGTGGACCCGGGTCCGGCGCTGCGCTCGCTGGAGGCCGAGGTCCTGGCCCAGGCCCCGTCGCTCAACGCGGCGCCGGCCGTGGTGACGCCGGCGACTGCGCCGACCGCGCCCTCGGCCGGCATTCCGGAACCGTCCAGCAGACCGGTTGTACCCGAGGAGCGCCCCGCCGCCCCGCGCGGAGACGTGCTGGTCGATCGGGAGCGGGAGGTCTTCGAGCTGCGGCAGGCCGCCGCCGACGCGTTCGACGGGCTGGCGCGGTTCGCCGTGATCGAGGGGCCCGCCGGGATCGGGAAGAGCCGGCTGCTCGCCGAGGCCCGGCGCATCGCGGAGGAGCACGGGGCGCTCGTGCTCACCGCCCGCGGGAGCCAGCTCGAGAAGGAGTTCGGGTTCGGGGCCGCCCGGCAGCTGTTCGAGGCGCTGCTCACCCAGCCCGCCGAGCGGGAGCGGCTGCTCAGCGGGGCCGCCGCCTCGGCCGGCTCGGTGTTCGACCTCGGTGGGGCCGAGCCGCCGCGCGGCGACCACACGTTCGCGGCCCTGCACGGCCTCTACTGGCTCACCGCGAACGCCGCCGCGGCGCGCAGCCTCGCCATCGTCGTCGACGACCTGCAGTGGTGCGACACCGGGTCGCTGCGGTTCCTGGCGTACCTGGTCCGCCGGCTCGAAGGGCTGCCGGTGCTCGTGGTGGCGACGCTGCGGACCGGGGAGCAGTACGAGGACGACGCGCTGCTCGCCGAGCTCCAGCTCGACCCGGCCACCATCGCCGTGCGGCCCGGGCCGCTGTCCCCGGACGGCGTCGCCGACCTCGTGCGGGAGCGGCTCGGCAGCACCGCCGAGAGCCGGTTCATCGCCGCCTGCCACCGCACCACCTCGGGCAACCCGCTGCTGCTGCGGCAGCTGCTGAAGGCTCTGGAGGCGAACGGCGTGCGGCCGAGCGCCGCGCACGTCGGCACGGTGACCGCGATCGGGTCGCGGGCCGTGTCCAGCATGGTGCTCATCCGGCTGCGCCGCATGCCGGCCGCGAGCACCGCCGTCGCGCGGGCCATCGCGGTGCTCGGCGACGGGGCCGGGCTGCCGACCATCGCCGCGCTCGCCGGGGTGGACGAGCCGGAGGCGGCGGCCGCCGTCGCCGCGCTGGCGCGGGCCGAGGTGGTGCGCCACGAGTACCCCATCGGCTTCGTGCATCCCCTGGTGCGCGACGCTGTCTACCAGGACCTGCCGCCGGGCGAGCGGCAGCTGCAGCACGAGCGGGCCGCGCGGGTGCTGCAGGGCATGTCGGCCGCGCCGGAGCAGATCGCCGCGCACCTGCTGCAGATCCCCGAACGGGCCGACCCCTGGGTCGTCGACGTGCTGCGGGCGGCAGCCGGGACCGCGCTCAACCGCGGCGCCCCGGACGGCGCCGCCACGTACCTGCGCCGCGCGCTCGCGGAGCCGCCGCCGGCGGCCCAGCGACCGGCGGTACTGCTGCATCTGGGGCAGGTGGAGACCCTCAACGACGGGCCGGCCGCGATCGCCCACCTGCGCGCCGCGTACGACGACCCGATCACCGACCCGGCCACCTTCGCGGCCGTGGCCCGGATGCTCATCCACACGCTGATCTTCGCCGGGCCGGAGGGCAACGCCCCCGAGTTCGCCCGGCAGGCCTCGGTGCGGCTCGCGGCCGAGTTCGCCGACGAGCGGCTCGGCATGGTCGCGCTGGAGCGGATCGCGGCCTACATGTACAGCGGCGACGCGTTCGCGGCCGGCGAGCTCACCACCGAGATCACCGGCGGCGGGCTCGGGGCGCGGATGCTGTCCGCCTGCCGGGCCTGGGAGCTGGTGGCGCGGGGCACCGACCGGACCGAGGCGGTCCGGCTGGCCCAGTTCGCCCTCGCCGAGGGCATCCTGCTGCGCGGCGACCCGGGCCTGTTCTGGGTGATCGCGGGCGTGGTGCTGGAGAACGCCGACGTCGAACCCGGCGCGCTGTGGGACGACGCGCTCGCGCTCGGCCACACGCGCGGCTCGCTGTTCACCGTGCTCGCCGCCCAGCTGTGGCTCGGCTGGCGGCTGTGGCAGCGCGGCGACCTGCCGGAGGCGCAGCACAACCTGGTCGCCGCCAACGAGCAGAACCTGCGCTGGGGCGGCGTGCCGGCCCTCGGTATCTCCTATGGCGAGGCGTACCTCGTGCGGGTGCTCGTCGACCGTGGCGACCTCGCCGGGGCGCGGGCGTTCGTCGACGCCCACGAGACCCGCATCCGCATCGGCGACGGCATCCGCCTCTTCGCCCAGGCCAAGGTCGACCTGCTCATGGCCGAGGGCCGGCCGGCCGACGCCCTGTCCGTGCTCGACACCGAGCTGACCACCGACTACCTCGGCAACCCGATGTGGTTCGAGGAGCGGTCGCTGCGGGCCAGGGCGCTCGCCGCGCTCGGCCGGCTCGACGAGGCGGTCGCGCTCGCCGCGGACGACCTCGTCCGGATGCGCGACTGGGGCGCCCGGCGGGCGATCGGCCGCGGGCTGCGCCTGCTGGGCAGCCTGCGGCGCGACCCCGACGTGCTGCGCGAGGCGGTGACGCTGCTGGCCGGCACGGCGGCGCGCCTGGAACACGCGCGGGCGCTGTACGACCTGGGCCGGGTCTCGCCGGAGCCCGTCGAGCTGTATCGCGAGGCGCTGAAGCTCGCCGAGGAGTGCGGGGCCGCCCCGCTGCGGGCCGAGGTCGCCGAGGCCCTGGCCGCCCGCGGCGACCAGGTGCCGGCCGAGCCGCCGGCCGCGCTGACCACGGGCGAGCGCCGGCTGGTGACGATGCACGTCGGCGGGGCCGACGACCGCGAGATCGCCCAGGCGCTGTTCCTCACCCCGCACACGGTCCGCGACACCCTCGACACGATCCGCCGCCGGTTCGGGGTCGCCGACCTCGCCGAGGTCTAGGCACGGCATCGCGGTTCAGGTCAGGTTCAAGTTCGCTCCAACCCGCGTACCGCACGGTGGTCCCCGACAGCCACCGACGCGAAGGACCACCGTGACCACCACTGCCAGCTCGCTGCGCGGCCTCTGCGGCGGCGCCGTCCACCTGCCCGGCGATCCGGGCTACGACACCGCCCGGGTGCCGTGGAACGTCGCGGTCGACCAGCGGCCCGCCGCGGTGGCGTACCCGGCCGACGTGGTGGAGGTCGTCGAGGTGGTGCGGGCCGCGGCGGCGGCCGGGCTGCGGGTCGCGCCCCAGGGCACCGGACACAACGCCGGCCCGCTCGGCCCGCTCGACGACGTGGTACTGCTGCGGACGTCGGCGATGACCGGCGTCGCCGTCGACCCGGGGCGGCGCATCGCCCGCGCGGAGGCCGGCGCGCTGTGGGTCGACGTGGTCGAGCAGGCCGCGACGCACGGGCTGGCCGCGCTGCACGGCTCCGCCCCCGACGTCGGCGTGGTCGGCTACTCGCTCGGTGGCGGCCTCGGGTGGTACAGCCGGAGCCTCGGACTGCAGGCCAACCGGATCACCGCCGTGGAGCTGGTCACGGCGGCCGGCGAGCGGGTGCGCGCCGACGCCGGGCACGAGCCGGAGCTGTTCTGGGCGCTGCGGGGCGGCGGCGGGAACTTCGGCGTGGTCACGGCGATCGAGTTCGAGCTGTTCCCGATCGAGCGCGCCTACGCGGGGCTGCTGGTGTGGGACTGGACGCACGCGGAGCGGGTGCTGCCGGCCTGGGTGTCGTGGGCCGCCGACGCACCGGACGAGATCACCACCGCGCTGCGGCTGGTCCAGCTGCCTTCGCTGGTACCGGGGCGGCAGTTGATCGTCATCGACGGCGCCACGCTCGGTGACCCGGGCGTGCTGGCGCCGCTGCGGGCGCTCGGTCCGTCGCTGGACACCTTCGCGACGGTACCGGCGGAGCAGCTGATCCGCCTCCACATGGATCCCGAGGGTCCCACGGCCGGCGTCTCACGGTCGGCGGTCCTCGGGCCGCTGCCACCGGCGGCGCTGGACGCCCTGCTGGCGGTGGCCGGCCCCGGCTCGGGCAGCCCGCTCATGGTCACGGCGGAGCTGCGCCAGCTCGGCGGCGCGCTGCACCGCCCGGCGGCGGGCGCGGGCGCGCTGGCCTGCGTCGAGGGCGATTTCCTGCTGTTCAGCGGCGGCCCCACCGGGCTGGACGAGGCGGCCCGGGTCGTCGACGCCATGCGACCGTGGGCCGAGGACCGGGCCTACCTCAACCTCACCGAGACGGCGATCGACACCGCGCTGGCGTTCGACGCGGCGACCTGGGCGCGGCTGCGGGCCGTACGGGCCGCCGTCGACCCGGGCGGGCTCATTGTCGCCAATCACGTCATCTGACGGCTGCTTGCGCGCGGGGTGCCGGTCACGACGGGCGTCTATGGTCGCGGCGTGAAGCCCCTCCTCGGACACAAGCGGCCGGTGCCGGCGCACGTGGCCGTCTACGCGTTCGTCATCATCCCGTTCCTCGCGCTGCTGGCCGCCGTGCCGGTCGCCTGGGGATGGGGCCTCGCCTGGCTGGACATCGTGCTGGCCGGGGCGTTCTACGTGGTCACGTGCCTCGGGGCGACGGTGGGCTTCCATCGGTACTTCACCCATGGCGCCTTCAAGGCCCGCCGCTGGCTGCGGATCGTGCTCGCGGTCGTGGGCAGCATGTCCGTGCAGGGCCCGATCCTGCACTGGGTCGCCGACCACCGCCGCCACCACGCCTTCGCCGACAAGGAGGGCGACCCGCACTCGCCGTGGCTGTTCGGCACGTCGCCGCTCGCGCTCGCCCGCGGCTTCTGGCACGCCCACCTCGGCTGGGTCCTGGACCGCAACCTCACCAACCAGGAGCGGTTCGCGCCCGACCTGCTCGCCGACCGGGACATGCGCATCGTGCACCGCCTCTTCGGCCCGCTGACGATCGTCACGCTCGCCCTGCCGGCCGTGCTCGGCGGGCTGATCAGCTGGAGCTGGTGGGGTGCGATCACCGCGTTCTTCTGGGCCGGCCTGGTCCGCGTGACGGCGCTGCACCACGTCACCTGGTCGGTGAACTCGGTCTGCCACATGATCGGCGACCGTCCGTTCGCCGCCCGCGACCGCTCGGCCAACTTCTGGCCCCTCGCGATCCTGAGCATGGGCGAGTCCTGGCACAACCTCCACCACGCCGACCCGACGAGCGCCCGCCACGGCGTCCTGCCGGGCCAGATCGACATCTCGGCCCGGCTGATCTGGCTGTTCGAGAAGGCGGGCTGGGCCTGGGACGTGCGCTGGCCGACCCGCGAGCGGGTGGCCCGGCTGCGGCTTCAGAACGCGTAGGCGGTCTGGCTGTAGGGGTCCTTCCCGAACGCGGTGACCTTTCGTGGCGCGACCCGGTACACGTCGGCGGCACCGGCGCCGCTGGCGTGATGGAACTGCCCGTCCCGGGGCTCGAACCGCCACTCCTCGCCGTACTTGCCGAGCCACGCCGCGGCGGCCCGCTCCAGCGCGGCGGGGTCGGCGACCTTGACCGCGTCGCCCTCGACGACCACGTCGAGCCCCTCGTGCAGCGCGTTGACGCCGGTGGTGACGGCGACCGCGGGGTTGTTGCCGAGGTTGACCGCCTTCTGCTCCTGCGGCCCGGTGCAGAACCAGAAGGCGTCGTCCAGCCACACCCCGATGAGCGGCGTGACGTGCGGGCGGTGACTCGCTCTGATCGATGTCAGCCAGTACACCCCGGCGTCGCCGAGCGTCGCTTCGGTCCGCTCCCAGGGGACGGCGGTGGCGATGGGGTCGCTGTATCGTTGGTCGAGCTCGGATTTCGGCACGGTTCTGACCTTTCGGAGGTTTTGTCCCGATGCGCTCACCCAGAATTGTGGCATCGTCCTGGGGCAAGCTGCACGTCGAGGGCCTGGGCGTGGTCAAGGACCTGAAGGCGTGGCCGGGCGGCGCCCGCGAGTGGGACTGGTCCGAGACGGGCACCCGCCACTCCCCCGGCATCCAGGTCGCGGACGTGGAGGAGCTCCTCGACCACGGCGCGACCGTGGTGGTGCTGTCGCAGGGCATGGAGGAGCGCCTGGAGGTCGCGCCGTCGACCGTCCAGGCGCTGGAGTCCCGCGGCGTCGAGGTGCACGTGGCCCCGACGCCGGAGGCGATCGCCCTCTACAACGACCTGACCGGGACGACCCCGGTCGGCGGCCTGTTCCACTCCACCTGCTGACCCTGCTGACCCTGCTGACCCGGGGCCTACAGGAGGCCGCCCAGCAGGGGGTCGGTGATGGAGTCCGCGCCGTTCTCGATGTGGCCCGCGTACTCCGCCTCGAAGCCCGGGGCCGTCAGGGTGAGTCCGTACCAGCCGCGGGTCTTGCGCACCGACCAGTCCTCGGCGCGGGTCTCGCCCGGGCGCAGGGTCAGGCGGCGGCGCGGCGAGCCGTAGCGGTCCGTCACCGACAGCTCCACCCGGGACGATCCGGTGTTCGTCAGCTCCAGGACCAGGCGGTCACGGGGCTCGTCGTAGCGGGCCCGCACCGTCACGGCCGCGCCGGTCGCCGTGCCCTGGAAGTGGCGGTAGAAGCCGTTCGGGCCGTGGACCGCCACGTCGTACGCGCCCGCGACCAGGGGCCACTCGTCCGACAGCTGCTTGCGCGGCTCCACCGTGTACGTGCGCGGGGTGCCGGCGGAGGAGCGGACGTGGTACACCACCGTGGCTCCTCCGGCGTTGCGGAAGTCCACGGCGAACCCGCCGCCGGCGCGGCGGCCGTCCGCGTGGTGCGTGTAGGGGATCGCGCGGGCCGGGCGCACGCCCTGCTCCTGGCGCGGCAGGCGGGGGTCGGCCGGCGGGACCGGCACCTCGTCGGGCTGCCGCGTCAGCGCGGACGGCTTGAACGTGTCGGTGTCCGGCAGGTCGACCCGCCGCGACGCGTTCGGGGTGCGGAAGTCGAACGCGCTGGTCAGGTCGCCGACGACCGCGCGCCGCCAGGGCGTGATGTTCGACTCGACCAGGTCGCGGTTGCCGCGCGCGAAGCGCGCCTCCAGGAAGCGGATCAGGGACGTGTGGTCGAACAGCTGCGAGTTGACGTAGCCGCCCCGGGTCCACGGCGACACGATGAGCATCGGCACCCGCATGCCCAGGCCGTACGGGCCGGGGACGTGGCCGGCGTCGCCGGCGAAGATCTCGTTGGTCACCGGCACCGTCGACAGGCCCTGCTCGCGCGAGGCGGGCGGCGTCGGCGGTACCAGATGATCGAAGAAGCCACCCTCCTCGTCATAGGTGATGAAGAGGGCCATCTTGCTCCACACCTGCGGGTTCGACGCGAGGATGTCGATGACCTTCGAGGTGTACCAGGTGCCGTAGCCGGGCTCCCAGTTCGGGTGCTCGGTGTACGCCTCGGGGGCGACGATCCACGACACGGCCGGGAGCCGGCCGGCGCGCACGTCGGCGGCGAAGTCGGTCAGCAGCGCGTCGGGGCTGCGGTCCAGCTTCGAGATCTCGGTGCCGGTCTTCGCCTTGGCCAGCGGGGTGCCGGGGGCGGCGTTCTGGTACTGGTGGAAGTACAGCAGCGAGTTGTCGCCGTAGTTGCCGATGAACGGGTCGCCCGTCCAGCCCCAGTAGCCCTCGGCGGTGAGGCCGACGCCGACGTCCTGGTAGACCTTCCACGAGATGCCCGCGCGGTCGAGCCGCTCGGGGTAGGTGGACCAGTCGTAGCCGAGCTCCGCGTTGGTGATCACCGGGCCGCCGGCCTTGCCGTCGTTGCCGACCCAGCCGCTCCACATGTGGTAGCGGTTCGGGTCGGTCGGGCCGAGCAGCGAGCAGAAGTAGTTGTCGCAGATCGTGAAGGCGTCGGCGAGGGCGTGCTGGTACGCCAGGTCGGCCCGGGTGTGGTGGGTCATCGCGGTGACGCCTTTGTTGGGCACCCACTGGTCGTGCTGCCCGCCGTTCCAGGCGGCGTGGGTGTCGTTCCAGCCGTGCGGCGGGTCGGGCAGGAACGTCTGGCCGAGGTCGCGCACCGGCGGGCGGAACGGCAGCAGGTCGCCCTGACCCGAGGCCTGGTGCCACACCGGCTTGCCGGAGGGCAGCTTCACCGGGTGCGGGTCGCCGAACCCGCGGACGCCGCGCAGCGTGCCGAAGTAGTGGTCGAACGAGCGGTTCTCCTGCATGAGGAACACGACGTGCTCGACGTCCTCGATCGACCCGGTCCGATGGTGGGCGGGGATCGACAGGGCCTGCTCGAACGGCAGCGGCACGGCGGCAGCCGCCGCGAGCTGGAGAAATGTACGCCGGTCAACGTTTGCCATGTCCCCGGACGCTAGACGCGGCGAGTGGCCCGGGGGCGGCACCGAGGTGAACCTCGGGCGCCGGACCGTCGCATGTCAATCCTCCGGAAAAGACCCGACTTCTACCCGCATGATTGGCGAGCGCCCGAGGACCGCCGCGTAGAGTGCGCTGGTGCGGCGGGTATCGGTGGTGGGCAACTCCGGCTCGGGCAAGACGACGGTCGGCCGCGCGCTCGCCACGGGGCTGGGCGTGCCGTTCGTCGAGCTGGACGGCATCTTCCACCAGCCGGGCTGGCAGCCCCTCGGCACACCCGAGTTCCGCGACCGGGTGTCGGCCGCCTGCGCCGGCGACGGCTGGGTCATCGACGGCAACTACAGCGCGGTCCGCGACCTGATCTGGGCCCGCGCCGACACGGTGGTCTGGTTCGACCTCCCCCGCCGCACGATGATGCGCCAGCTCCTGTTCAGGACCCTCCGCCGCGGCCTGACGGGCACCGAACTGTGGAACGGCAACCGCGAACGCCTCGGCGACCTGCTGAGCACCGACCCGCAGGAGTCGATCCTCCGCTGGGCCTGGGCCAGGCACGAGACGTACCGCACCCGCTACCGCACCGCCGCCACGGCCCCGGAGTGGTCGTCGCTGACCTTCGTCCGCATCGCGTCGAGAACCGACGCCCGCCACCTCCTGGAGCGAGCCGGCGTCTCGTCAGGCTGAGGCGCGCAGGACCAGCTCCGGGTTGAAGATGACCGAGCGGGGGGAGCGGGTCGGCTCGCGGAGGCGGGTGAGGAGCAGCTGGGCCATCTCGCCGGCCATCTCCTCGACCGGCTGGCGGACCGTGCTCAGCGGGGGGTGGCACTCCAGCGCGGCCGTGCTGTCGTCGAAGCCGATGACCGCCACGTCCTCCGGGACGCTCCGGCCGGACTCCTGCAGGACGCGCAGGGCGCCGTCGGCCATGAGGTCGTTGGCCACGAAGATGCCGTCGAGGTCCGGGGCCGTGGCCAGGAGCTTGCGCACGGCGCGCTCGCCGCCGGCCCGGGTGAAGTCGCCCTCCACGTGCAGGGCGGGGCCCAGCTGGTGGGCCGCCACCGCCGCCTCGTACCCCGACAGGCGGTCCTGGGCGGCCGGCATGTCCAGTGGGCCGGTGATGGTGGCCAGGCGGCTCCGGCCCAGGGACACCAGCCGGTCCACCGCCATCCGGACGCCCGCGCGCTGGTCGACGTCGACGAAGCTGGTGTTCACCGGCCGGCCCGGGCGGCAGGACAGTACAACTGGAACACCCAGATCCACCAGCTGGGCCGGCAGCGGATCGTCGACGTGGCTCGAGATGAGCAGGGCGCCGTCGACATGGCCCTGGCGCAGGTAGCGCAGCAGGTGCGGCCGGGCGGGCGGGTCGGCCAGGAAGATGACCAGGTGGATGCCGAGCGGGCGGAGCACCTCCTGCGCGCCGGCGGTCACGCGGCCGAGGTACGGGTCGGTGAACATCCTGGTCAGGAACGGTGTCTCGTAGCCGCTGCGCTCGGGCTCCGAGACCACCAGCGCGATCGAGTCGGTCCGCCGGGTCACGAGTGAGCGGGCCGCGAGGTTGGGCACGTAGCCGGTCACGGCGATCGCGCGCTCCACCGTGCGGCGTAGCTCGGGGTCCACGGTCTGTACGCCGTTGATGACCCGGGACACGGTCGCGCGGGACACCCCGGCGTAGTTGGCGACCTGCTCAAGGGTGGGCGGTCGCGAGTCGCTGCCCGTCATGGTTGTCACGGTAGATCGTGCCCCGTAGCGATGAGGAGCCGCGGGTGGACGGACTCGGCGCATCACGTCCACCCGCGGCCGGCTTGTCATTTACCTACGGACGCCCGTCGGCGCCACACTTGATCTTCGGACGGATGCAGTCGTTGACGCGGCGCTCCATCTCGGCCTGCGGCCAGGCGTTGAAGAAGTCGCCGTGCATGGTGAACCCGGCCCCCGACGACAGCCGGATGCGTGCCGGGTCACCGTTGACGGGGTACCGCAGCACCTGCCGCAGCTTCGGCACGTGCACCGGGTGGGTGCTCGGGCAGGCGTTGTTGACCGGGTACGCCATGTGGCTCTTGTGGTCGGCGGAGTCCAGGTCGCGCCCGTTCCAGCACTGCGGGAAGTCGAGGTACGACTCCAGCATCGAGTCGGCCGGGCAGTTGATGAAGTCCTTCCCCGCGCCGGCCTCGTTGTGGTGCAGGCAGGACCAGCGGGAGATGGTGGTGGCGTCGGGCGCCGTCGCCTTGGCGTTGCCGGCGACGATCCGCAGCCCGAAGGGCAGCGGCTGGGTCTGCTCCCGGACGGCGTCGCTGACCCCTTCACCCAGGTAGTAGAACGTGGTGATCACGGGCTCCACCGGCACGTTGTCCTTGTACAGGGTGGGCACCCAGTACGAGGACCTGTCCACCGCCGGGTTGCAGTTGCTCGGCCCGTTGGCGAGGTCGTTGACCGTCGTGTTGGCATTGGTGACGGTACTGCCGAAGAAGCTGTGCATGTGGGAGGCGCCCGCCAGCCCGGGGAAGACGATCGGGTCGTCCGGCAGGCGGTGCGAGAACGGGCAGTCGGCCAGGAACTCCGCCACCCGCACCACGTTCGGCGGGATCGTGGTCGGCGGGGTGGTCGCGCCGCCCGTGCCGAACACCTGGAACTCCCACAGGGACACGCCGTACTGCGTGGCCCGCCGGGTGGTGTTGATCCGCACGTAGCGGCCGGAGCTGCTGACGTTGAGGGTCTGCACCCCGCCGGTGCCGTTCACGGTGGTGTTGATCGTCGTCCACGAGCTGCCGTTGGCCGACGTCTGGATGGTGAAGTCCCGGGCGTAGGCCGCCTCCCAGTTCAGCACGACCCGGGTGATGGTCGCCGAGGCGCCCAGGTCGACCTGCAGCCACTGCGGGTCGCTGAACGCGCTCGACCAGCGGGTGCCGGCGTTGCCGTCGACGGCGTTGGCGGCGGGCGAGCCGCCGTTCTCCACCGAGGACGCCGTGGCCGGCTTGCCCTGCGAGATCGGCACCTCCGCCGCGTCGGCGGCGGTGAGCATCCGCATCCCGACCGCCGCCGCGACGACGGCGGTGAGGGATGCCCCGATGATCAGTCGACGGAGTCTCATTTGTACACCCGCACGTAGTCGACGTACATGCGCGACGGGAACGGCGTGGTGGCGTCGATCGGGCCGGGGAAGTCACCGCCGACCGCGAGGTTCAGGATCAGGTAGAACTGGTGGTCGAACACCCAGGGACCACGCGTGGTCTCGACGGTGTCCTTGTCGGCCACCAGGATGACCTGGTTGTCCACGCGGAACGTCATGTGCTTGCTGTCCCACTCGACCGAGTACAGGTGGTAGTCCAGGGACAGGTCGACCGTGGAGATCTTCTGGCCGTAGCCGCCACCGCCGTTGTAGGCCGGCGCGTGCAGCGTCGAGTAGATCTCGTTGGTGTTCCGGCCGAGGATCTCCATGATGTCGATCTCGCCGTTGTACGGCCACGGGCGGCCCTGCAGGAAGTCGGTGCCCATCATCCAGAAGGCGGGCCAGAGGCCGTTGCCCTTCGGGACCCGGACACGCGCCTCGACCCGGCCGTACTGGGTGGAGAACTTGTTGCTGGTGTTCATCCGGTGCGACGTGTAGTCACGCCCGCCCTGGGTCTCCTTGCGGGCCTCGATCACCAGGGAGCCGCCCTGGATGCTCACGTTGCCGTTGTTCGTGTAGTACTGGATCTCGTTGTTCTGGCCGGTGCCCGGGTCGATCGTCCACTTGGCCGGGTCGGGCAGCGTGCCGGTGTTGAACTCGTCGGCCCAGACCAGGTTCGTGGCCGGGAACACCGGGTCGGCCGGCTGCGCGGGCGGCTGGGTCGGGTTGCCGCCGGTGCCGTACACCTTGAACTCCCACAGCGAGTAGCCGTAGCCGTTGGAGCGCTGGGTGCCGTACATCCGCACGTAGCGGCCGGAGCCGTTGACCGTGAGGGTCTCCCGGAAGCCCTTGCCCGTCGTGGTGGTGTAGATCGGCGTCCAGTTGGTCGCGTCGTTCGACGTCTGGATCTGGTACGACACGGCGTAGGCCGGGTCCCACTGCAGGACGACCTGCTTGATCTGCGCGACGGCGCCGAGGTCGACGTAGATCCAGCCCGGGTCGACCCAGCCGTTGGTGGAGCTGGTCGCCCAGCGGCTGGCCGCGTCGTTGTCGAACGCCTTGTCCGGCGAGCACGGGTTGCAGTTGACGTCGTTCTGCCAGGTGGAGGCCACCGCCGGCTTGTTGTACGACAGCAGCACGTTGGTGCCGCCCGGGTTGCTCGGGCTCGGGCTGCCGGGCGTGTCACTGGTCGTCGGCACCGTGCCGCCGACCCGGATCGCGAACTCCCACAGCGAGTAGCCCCACTGCGTGGCGCGGGCCGTACCGTTCACCCGGACGTACCGCCCGGCCGTCGGCGTGACCGTCAGCACCTGCGTCCCGCCGGTGCCGGTGGTGGTGGAGTAGACGTTCGTCCACGTCGTGCCGTTCGACGACACCTGGATCTGGAACGCCGTCGCGTACGCCGCTTCCCAGTTCAGCGTGACGCCGCAGACGAGCTGGCTGCTGCCGAGGTCGACCTGCAGCCACTGCGGGTCGGCGGCGGCGCTGGACCAGCGGGTGCCGAGGTTGTTGTCGACGGCGCTCGAGGCGGGCGTGCCCGCGTTCTCGGTCGAGGACGCGGTGGCGGTCTTGCCGATCGCGACATTGGCGGTGCCGCAGGTGCCCGGGTTGTCAGGAGTTCCGCCGTACACCTGGAACTCCCACAGCGAGACGCCGTACTGGGTCGCCTTGGCGGTGGCGTTGAGGCGCACGTAGCGGCCGTTGCCGGTCACGGTCAGGCTCTGGTTGCCGCCGGTGCCGGTGGTCGTGGTGTAGATGTTCGTCCAGTTGGTGCCGTCGTTGGACGTCTGGATCTGGAACGCGGTGGCGTAGGCCGCCTCCCAGTTCAGCGCGACGCGGCTGATCGCCTGGGCGGAGCCGAGGTCGACCTGGATCCACTGCGGCACGGTGAAGGCGCTGGACCAGCGGGTGCCGGTGTTGCCGTCGGTGGCGCTGGCGGCCGGCGTCGCCGCGTTCTCGGCCGACGATGCGGTCGTCGGCTTGCCCTGCGAGAGCAGGGTCTCCGCGGCGTCGGCACGGGTCACGACCACGACGAGGTAGGCGCACAGCATGGCGGCCACCGCGAGCGCGATGGTGCCGTATCGCAGCGCTCTGGTGGATCGATGGCCGGGGCGGGGTACCGACCAATCCATAGGAGAACTCCATTCGTGGGGGTGTTGCGTGGCGGTAGCTGAGAGAGCGCTCTCTCAGATCCGTTCACAATGCGCCCTAGGTCGAGGCGTGTCAATCCTTGTGAGGGAATGGGAGAGCGCTCTCCAAGCATCGATTCCCTGCAGGTCACGCCCCGATGACGGGTGGTAACCCATGGAAGAACGCTGATCGCCGCGGGTTCGGGAGCGCTCTCTCCCGCACGCCACCCACCAGCATTTTCGCGCGCCGGTCTTGGAATTGTGGCGCCGCGAACCTCCCACGATGCCCGGTTTTGTCAGGCGCCACAAAAGGGGCGCGGGGCGGACGCGAAGCGGCGGGGGAGCCGTCCGGACTCCCCCGCCGCCCTCCGGTCAGATCACGAGCAGGTCAGCGACGGCACCGGGTTGCCGCCCGAGTACGACGCCTGGAACCCGAACGTGGTCCTGCCACCCGCCGGAATCGTGCCGTTGTAGGAAGCGTTCCGCGCCGTGACCGCCGTGCCCGACTGCGAGACAGTCGCGTTCCACGAGTTCGTGATGCGCTGGTTGCCCGAGAACGACCAGCCGACCGTCCAGGCCGAGATCGCCGAGCTGCCCGTGTTCGTGACCGTGACCTCGGCGGTGAAGCCGCTGCCCCAGTCGTTCTTGACGTACGTCGCCGAGCACTTGCCGCCGCCCGGGTTCGGCGGGGGCGACGACGACGTCGGCGGGTTCGACGTCGGCGGCTGGCCGTCGGTGGTCACGCTGAACGAGTTGACCGCCAGGCCCTGCCCACCCGTCCAGGGCTCGAAGCCGGCCTGGAGGCTGGTGAGGTACCACGAGGTCTGGGCGTAACCCCGCGACACCGTGTCGTTGAAGAACGTCGCCGGGGCGAAGTTCAGCGACCCGGTGCCCTGCGTCCGCACGTACGAGATCACGTTCCAGCCGATGTTGCCGAACCACACGTCCCAGGTCCCACCGGCCAGGTTGACCGTCGCGACGCGGGAGCCGACCGGCTGCGGCGCACCGGCGTGGTTGAGCCAGATCATGATCTCGGCGCCGGTGTTCTGCCCGTCGGTGCGCGGCGTCGGGTCGAACCAGATGTCGTACGCCGCGTCCCACTGTCCGGACCCCGGGTAGCTCATGCTGACGCTGCTCTGCAGCGTCGCGAACCGGGCGTCGCTGACCCGCAGCGGCAGGATGCTCCCGCTGCTGCAGTTGGCGTAGTGGCAGCCGTAGTACACCGACGGGTACGACGCGGGCGCCCCGTTCGTCGGCACGTTGTGGTTGGCCTGCGAGATGCTGAAGCCGGTGCTCGTCACGGTGATGCACTGCGGCTGGTCGGTGCCCCAGACGTTGTTCTGCACGACGTACCGCCCACCCTGGATCGTGGTCGAGCCGTACTTCTCGCAGATCACGGTGTCCGCGGACGCCGATGTGGCGGTGAGGACCACGGCGGTGCCAGCCGCCGCGAGGAGCCCGAGCGCGGCGAGCCCGGCCTTCCATCTTCCGATCATGTGTGTCTCCCTTCCATCGAGCACCATGAGCGCCCGACGGAAGGGAGGTGGTCCACCCGTCACATTTTTCCCATTTTGTACGGCTGGAGCAGCGAAACTTACCGATGTCCCCCGACCCGGCCCAGGAAGATCGGGTTCGTCAGCGCCACCATCGTGTCCGCGGTCGTCGGGGTCGGCGTCTGCCGACGCACCTCGGCCCGCACATAGTTCGAGTTGCGCGGGTTGGTGGTCCAGCTGACGGTGCCCGTACCCTCGGCCGGCAGGAGCGTCGCGAGCCGCTGCCCCTGGTCGGTGACGAGCCGCACCGCGCAGCCCCCGGCGCCGCTCACGGCCAGGGTCACCGTCACCGGCTCGTCGTCGCCGACCTCCAGGCGCTGCCCGATGCCCACGGTCCGCCCCTTGGCCGCGGCCGTGAAGGTGAGATCGACGCCCGCCGACTCCGCGATCCACAGCCGCCCGGCCCGGACCCCGTCGAGGATCGAGCGCCGGTCGAGCCCGCCGGCGTGCACGACGTTGTGCGGCAGCCCGACGACCTGCGGCTCGCTGTGCGCGTCGCTGTTGCCGACGGCCGGGATCCACTGCCCGGTGCGTCCGCCGGCGACGAGCAGGCTGTCCCAGTTGGCCACGACGGCCTCGTCGTCGAGCGTCCACGGCCCGTTCCACACCTCGACCGCGTCGAGCCCCGCGAACCCGAACCGCCACCCGCAGGCCACGCAGGTGGCGAGCGGGTGCGCGGCAACGGCCAGCCCACCGGCACGGTGGATCTGCTGCACGAAGCGCGCGAGCGCCCCGTCGCTGGCCCGGTACCGCCAGTCGATCCAGGTCCCGGCCGGCAGCCCGAGCGCGGTGAAGTGCCCGTTGCGCGTGGTGATCTCCTCACCGTCGACGATGAGCAGGTCGTCGCCGGCGTGCTGCCCCCAGACCCCGGCCGCGCTGGAGGTGTTGTGCTCGGTGGACACGAAGAAGTCGAGCTTGGCGGCGCGGGCGGCGGCGGCCAGCTCGGCGGGCTGCCGGCGGCCGTCGGAGTGGACGGTGTGCAGGTGCATGTCGCCGCGGTACCAGGCCGACCCGCGCCCCTTCGCCTTGACCGGCGCGGGCGTGGGCTTGAACGGCGCCCCTTCGGCACCGAACGTGAGCGTGACGTTCAGCGTCCAGTTGAGCCCCTGCGGGTGCACGGTGTACGGACCGAAGATGACGTGCCAGGTACCTTTGCGGATGGGTCCGGGCAGGTAACCTGGGGTGGCGTCCGAGGCGGACACGGTGAACTCGGTGCGGAACCCGCCCGACCACCCGCGGAACCCCCGCGAGTCCCCGAGCTCGATCCCGTTCTGGTCGAACAGCCCGATGTCCAGCGCGTTCCCGTTCTGCCCGGGCGGCGCGGCGGGCCGGTCGTAGCTGTAGCTGACGGTGATCCGGTTGACCCCGGCGGGAATCTCCAGCGGCACGTAGACCCAGTCCGGCGCCCCGTACTCGATCCGCCCGCTGATCGTGCGAGTCTGCACACTGTCGCCCTCGGGCGCCGGCGCGGCCGCAGCCTCGAAGGCAACGGGATCGAGCGTGACGGCCCCACCGGCGATCCCGGTCGCGGCCCCCACCTTCGCACTCGTGATGAGCAGTTGACGACGATCCATGCCAGGCAGCCTGCCGGTTGATCATGGCCACCAGGCGGCCTCAAGATGACAACCCGGTCATCTCCTCCCACACCCTCAGCAACCCGTCACCGCGCGACCCCGAGCGGAGCTGATGCGGGGTCAGCGGCCCAGGGCGGCCAGCGAGAGCAGCAGGTGCACCGTCTCGGGGTACCAGATGTCCGAATGGGCGCCCTGGACCAGGCTGCCGTCCTGGTAGCGCCAGGTGGCGTCGACGCTCGTCAACCTGGTGAAGTCGCCGGCCGCGTAGGGTTCCTCCACCGGGCGCAGGTCGGTCACGCGTGCGCCGGCGGCGCCGACGGCGCCCAGCCCCGGCGTCCCCTCGGGCACCGCGTGCCACAGCGCCAGCGCGCGGTCGTGCGGGCTGAACGTCAGCACCGTGGGGCCGGCGATCGGCGCGGCGCCGTTGACGAGCGGCCGGAAGCGGCCGGTGAATATGCTCGGCGGCGCCGCCATCTGCAGGCCCAGGAAGGTGTCGACGGCGAACGGGAACCGTTGCGGCCAGGGCCAGGCGAGCGTGCGGTGCTCGGGCGGCGCCGCGGCCTCCTTGATGGCCTCGCCCAGCAGGCGGCAGCCGAACGAGTGCCCGACGCAGTGCAGGTACTGCCCTCCGGCCGTGCGCAGCACGTCGGCGCCGGCGGGCCGGCGGCGCTCGTCGTCGAGGTAGCCGAGCAGGGCGGCGAGCACGTGGGCGGCGTGGCCGGTGGTGGTCATCGCATGGGCGCGGTCGCGCATGCGCCGGTAGCCCGCCGGCAGCGGACTGCTCCGCGAGGGCCACTGGACGGACACGAAGAACGGCCGGAACGGGGTGAGCGGCGGGTACCGGTCGGGGGCCTCGCGGTAGAGCTCCCAGATGGCGGAGAACAGCCGCCGGGATGAGGCGGCCGCCCGCTCGGCCGTGGTCTGCCAGCCGTGGGCGAACACGAAGATGTCGGTGACCCGCTCGGGCAGGCTGACGAGGCGGGCGAGGTGCCGGGCCACCTGGGCGGGCGGCACCGCCTCGCGGCCGTCGAGCAGCATCCCCTCGGCGTTGAGGCGCACCGTGTCATAGGCGGTGAAGGCGTCAGCCTCCGGCAGCGGCGAGTCCATCGGACGCCTCCATCTGGCAGAAGTGACTGTCGATGCCCTGGTACAGCGAGTAGGTGAGGCCGAGTGGGTTGCGCCGCTTGCCGGCGAAGGTGCGCACGGCCGAGCGGACCGCCGGCCCGAGCGGCCGGCCCAGCGGCAGCACCTGTTTGAACAGCTGCTCGGCGAAGGCGGCCGCGAACCCGGCGGGGATGTTGACGCACGGGGCTAGCAGGCTGCCGGCGCCGTGCTCGAGCAGCGTCGCGCCGAGCTGGCTCGCCGACGCCGTGTACAACCGTCCGCTCTGGCAGGCGTTGAGCAGCACCAGCGGATGGCTGCGCAGACCCTCCGTGCCGATCCAGAACTTGAAGTCGCCGGCCGAGATCCGCTCCTCGGCGTTGTCGGCGAGCCGCAGGTGCGCCTCGCCGGTCGCCGACAGCACGCAGTGGCAGCAGAAGTAGATGAGGTGCGCGGCGGCGCCCTCGCCGGACAGGTGCTCGTCGACGGCCTGCCGCGTCGTCGCCCGGTGCGTGGTGGTGTGCCGCTCCAGCGTGGCGACCACGGGCGCGACGACGGCCGTGCGCGTGCCCCCGCGCCGCGGGCCGTCGAGCCGCTCGTCGTAGTAGGCGCTGGCGGCGATCCGCTCGCCGGTGAAGCGGATGTCGCCGTCCAGCTCGTACTTGCGCTCGAAGCGGTGCTCGACGAGGTGCCGGTAGCCGAGGAACGCCTGCGGGTCGACGGCGCCGAGCTTCGGCCGGTGCCATCCCTCGCGCGGCACGTAGAGCATGGACCACGGCGCGACGAGGCCGTTGGAGGTGAACGTGACGACCTGTTCGCGCCGCCACAGCGCGGCCCACACCTGGTCGCCGATCTTCTGCAGCGCCGGTCCGCCGCTGTGGAACAGCTGCCAGAACAGCTGGTAGCCGGCGGAGGCGACCGCGTGCCACATCCGGTCGACCGCGGCGCGGTCCACCGTGCGCAGGTCGACGGCGTCGGTGAACGGCCGCTGGTAGTTGGCTTCGGGGCCCACCGCGGCCGGGTCCTGCCACTCGATCACCTGCTTCGACCAGGTCTCGTGCAGGTCGTCGATCCAGCCTTTGACCGTCTTCGGATCCGCCTCCAGGAGCCCGACCGGGAACTGGCCGTTGATCCGTAGATCGTTCCCGACCGCGATCACCTCGTACCCGCCCTGGGGCGCCGCCGTGATCCGGATGTTCAGGGTGCGGTCCCGGCGCTCGCACGCCGGCACCGGCCGCCGGAAGTTGTTGACGTTGTCGATCGAGTTGGCCGGTCCGAGGTCGTGCCGCGTCATGCCGCCACGCTGTCGTGCGACGGGACAACGTCCTGCTGTGCGAGGTCGGTGCGCTGCAGCAGGGCCCCCTGGTCGGCGTCGTAGAGCGCGACGCGCATGCGCAGCGGGCCGGGCCGGACCGGCACGACCGTGAAGACCTGCTCGTCGAGGGGCGCCCAGGCGTCGAGCCGGGCCGACCGGGCCCGCGGCGTCACGTCGGCGCCGTCCGTGTCGAGCATGACCGTCACCCGGCGGGCGCCGGCCGGCGGCAGCGATTGCGTCAGCGCGGGCGCCGTGATCGAGTAGCCGACGGTGAACGGCTCGCCGACGCGCAGGGGCGCGTCGTCGGCGCGCTCGAGCCAGGCGACCGGTGCCCGCCCGGCCGGTTCGCCGGAAAACGCGTCGACCGGCAGCCGCGACAGGCCCGCCGCGGCGAGCGCACCCGCCTCGCCGGCTGGGTCGCCGTGCGCGTGGAACACCAGCGCCGCGGCGACCAGCGCGCGGGTGGCCCCGGCGCCGTCGCCGGTGCGGCGCAGCAGTTCGCCCTCGGCCCAGCGCAGCCCGGCCCACAGCGGCGCCCGGTCGTGCCACAGCAGCGGCTCGACCAGCTCGGCGTCGAACGTGGCGTACTGGTACTGCTCGAAGGCGTCGCCTTGGCGGTCGCACGCGAGCAGCGCCCGGACGAGCACGCCGCGGGCCCGGACGGCGCCGACGTGGTCGTGCATGTGCTGGAACCGGTAGAGGGCCTCCGCCGCCCGGTGCACGGCGCGGGCGCCGGTGTGGCGTCGGTTGCGCCGGTCGGCCTGGAACTCGTCGAGGCGCAGCTCGGCCAGCCGGAGCAGGATCGCGGCGGCCCGCGACGCGTCATCCTCGAACTTCGGCAGCAGTCCGCGCAACACCGTCGACGCGGCCCGCCAGTCGCCCTCTCGACGCAGCACCTCGGCCCGGGCCCATCCGTAGCAGAACGTCGCCTCGGCGTCGTCGTCGCCGATGGGAGGATCGCCGACCGAGCGCAGGTCGTACGCCGCCGCCACCCGCATCAGATCGATCAGCCGCTCGGTGTCCCGGTCGCCCACCCGCCGCGCCAGCAGCGCCGCGCGGCGCAGCTCGTGGTCGGCGTCGCGGAGGTGGCCGGCGCGCAGGAGCGCCTCGGCGATCCGGCGATGTGCCTCGGCTTCGAGGCGGGCAGAGCCCCAGGTGGCGTCGGTGTTCGCCGCCGTCGCGGCGGCGTCCAGCGCCGCGAACGCCTCGGCGAGCCCGGGGAACTCTCGGCCGTCCTGCCGGTAGCCGCCCAGCTGACCCAGGAACCGGCCCCGGGCCAGCAGGACCCGGATCAGCGCGTGCGGGTCGTGGCCCGTCTCGGCGCCCGTCTCGGCGTTCCATCCGGCCACCTCGAACGCCGCCATGACGTCGCGCCGGTCCACCTCGTCCGGGACCGCGTCGCCGAGCTGCGCCGCGATGCGCCAGCACACCTCGTCGCGGCCGGCGGCGTCGGTCGCGAGGACGCAGCGCAGCAGGTTGCGGTACTCCGCGCGGACCCAGCGGTCGGGCAGTGGCTCCTCGTCGAGGGTGTGGGAGTACGGCAGGCTCCCCGGCTCCGGAGGCTCCTCGCCGGCCAGCCGGAACGCCTCCTGGTAGACCTCGTCGAAGCGCCGCATCGGCCAGTGGGTGTCGACGCCGCTGCCGCGCAGCCGGGTCTGGGCGAACGCCCGGAACAGCGGGTGGAAGCGGTAGCGGTCCAGGCCGCTGACCTGGTCGAGCCCGGCGAGGTCGAGCAGCTGCCGCTCGGCCAGCCGGCTCACGATCGAGGCGATCTCGGCCTGGTCGCCGCGGTCGCTGTCGAGGCCGAGCAGCGGGATGAGCATCCACGGCACCAGGCTCGGCGTCTGCACCAGCGACAGCAGCTCGAACGCGCGCTGCTCGTCGGCGGTCAGCCGGGCGTACTCGCTCTCGATCCGCTCGTAGACGATCTGCAGGTCGTCGGAGAGCTCACCGTCGTCGTCGGTCTCCTTCCGCTCCGGTTCGGCCATCCCCGCCGCCAGCTCGCGCAGGCCCCGTGCGGCCTGGGGCAGCCCGATGCGGTCGCGGACCACCGCGTCGCCGACGGCGCGGATGGCCAGCGGCAGCCGCCCGAGCCGGTCGACGATCTCGATGGCGAACTTCTCGTCGTTGGCCGCCGTGTTGGTCACCGCCCGCAGCATCTCCAGCGCGCCGTCCATGTCGGGCACGTCGAGGCGGAACGACCGGACGCCGAGCGCCGGGCCGAGGTCGCGGCGGCTGGTGACGATGACCGCGCAGTCCTTGCCGGTCGGGATGAGCCGGGCCACCTGGTCCTGATCGCGGGCGGCGTCGAGGATGACGAGCACGCGGGCGGACGCGGTGAACGAGCGGAACCGGGCCGAACGCTCGATCGTCGAGGCGGGCACCGCCTCGCCGGGCCGCAGGGCGGCCAGGAACCGGCTGAGGATCTCGGCCTCGGCCCGGATGTTGCCGGCGTTGCCAAGGTTGGCGTAGAGCTGCCCGTCGGGGAACTCGTCGGCCAGCTCCCGGGCCAGCTCCCGGGCGAGCGCGGACTTGCCGACCCCGGGCATGCCGTGGATCGGCAGGATGATGGCGCCGTTGGACTCACCGGGCCGCCGCAGATCGTCGAACTGGCGCCGCAGCCGGCCGAGCTCCCAGTCGCGGCCCCGGAACGTGACGAGGCGGGGCGGGCGCTCACGCAGCCGCATCGGCCGGACCCGGGCGAGCACGGCCAGCTGAACCGCCGTCGCGGCCGCGGCGGCGAGCAGGACCAGGCCGAGGCCCTGCGACCACCGGGCACCGGACGCGAAGTGCAGCCCGACGCCGACGGCCGACCCGACCGCCACGGCGACCCCGGTGAGCCACACGGCTCTGGTCATCGCCCCGCACCGCCTTTCGCCCCGACCGAATTCCCGACTGAATGCCCGACCGAATGCCCGACCGGCGCCCGTTGCGACCGCGCGGCGCGGCGGGCGGCGCGCACCCGCTCGGCGCGCCGGTGGTTGCCGACCGAGCGGTAGAGCCGCTCGGCCATCCGCCACAGATTCTGCGCCTCGTCGTGCTGCCCCAGGCCGGCCTGCGCGGCGGCGAGCCGGTCGGCCGCCCGGGCCTCGACCCAGGTGTCGCCGCAGTTGCTGAACGTCTCCAGCGCCTCGGTCAGGAAGCGCACGGCGGCCTCGGTGTCACCCTCGGCCTGCAGTGCCCAGCCGATGATCTCCCGGCAATGGCCGCTGCCGTAGCGGTGGCGCATCTCCTCGAAGCCGTCGAGCGCCTCCGAGGCCATGGCGATCATGTCGGTGGGCCGCCCGGCCTTCCGCGCGGCCTGGGCCCGCTCGTAGCCGATCCAGCTGTACCACAGCTTCTGCCCCAGCCGCTCCGCGTGGTCGGCGCCGACCCGCAGCGCCTCCTCGGCGTCGCCAGGCAGGTCGAGGGCCAGCAGGACCCGGCTCTCGGAGTACGCGAGCGGGGCCCACTGCCGGGGCTGACCGGCGCTGCGCCGCCGGGCCTCCCCGATGTACTGCCGGCCGAGCTGCGGGTCGGGCCCCAGCGACTCGATGACGGCGAATTCACGCAGCAGCCGGACGTGCTCGACCCGGTCGTCAAGGCGGCGGCACCGGTCGAGCGCCTCGGTGAGCCGCTCCCGCGCGGGGTCGAGCTGCCGCAGCCGCCGCAGCAGCTTCGCCTCGATCCGCAGGGCGCGGATCCGGGCCAGCGACTCGCCCTGCAGCGGCGACAGGGCCAGCAGCTCCCGCACGTCCTCGAGGCCGCCGAGTTCGGCGTGCAGGTCGGCCAGCGCCACGACCGCCTCGGCCGCCCCAGCCGGGGAGACCTCCCGGGCCAGGGCCACGGCGTCGCGGGCGTCCTTGAACGCCCGGGAGATCGCGCCGTTCTCCATGGTCGTCTGCACCCGCTCGAACACCTCCCCCAGCTCGTCGCGGCGCTGCCGGCGGTCGGCCCGGCCGTCCGCGAGCCGCTTGCGCGCCGCGCCCCGCTCGTCGTCGTCGAGCACGTCGGCGGCGATCCGCCGGGCGTAGCGGTCGATGTGCTCCAGCAACCGGAACGACTGGATGCCAGCGGCGTCGTCGCTGCGCCGCTCCAGCAGGCCGGCATCGGTGAGCCGCAGGCAGTACGTCCACGCGTCCGACTCGGTGCTGCCCAGCAGCATGCCGAGCTCCCACGGGGCGAAGACCCGCCCGTCGAGCAGGCCGAGGCTGACGACGGCGTACTGCTCGCCGCGGGTGAGCATGGCGTAGGCGACGTCGAGTGCCTTGTCGAACTTCTGCTGGCTGGCGTCGCTGTGCTCGGCCATCAGCTGCTGGGCGAGGGCGAGGCGGCTGTGCGGCCGCTGGGCCAGGGCCATCCCCACCAGCTGGATCGCCAGCGGGTGGTACTCCGCCGCCCGGACCAGCTCGCGCGCCGCCGCGGGCTCGGCCTTCACCCGCTCGTCGCCGGCGATCGCGCCGAGCATCACCAGCGCGTCGTCGGGGGCCAGTTCGGCCAGCGGGAACGGCTCGGCGGCGAGCCCCTCGACGGGCCCGCGTGAGGTGACGATCACCGCGCACCACGGGCTCTGCGGCAGCAGCGGCGTCACCTGGTCGACGTCGGAGACGTCGTCGAGCACGATCAGCAGCTGGTTGCGCCGGCTGAGCCGGCGGGTCAGCCGGCGGTAGAGCGCGGCCTGCGCCTCCGGCCGCTCGGGCATGACCGAGGCGGCCGGGCTCAGCGCCTCGATGAACCGCCGGCGCATCGTGCCGACCGCGTCGGCGCGCGACGCCGCCGGCTCCGGCGTGGTGCCGGTGACGAACCGCGCGAACAGCTCGCCGCCGTTGAACCGGTCGGCGACGCGGTGGGCGGTGTAGACGGCCAGCGCCGTCTTGCCGATGCCCGCGACGCCCCAGATGTTGGCCACGCGGGGGCCGCCCGACGGGCCGCGGAGGAACGCCTCGAGCTTCGACACCTCGGCACCGCGCCCGGCGATGTACGTCGGGGGCGGCGGCAGGTTGGACGGCGGCACGAACACGGGCAGCCGCGCGGAGCGCCGGCTCAGGTGCACGAGCATGCCGACGAGGTACCCGGCGGCCACCGCGACGAGCAGCGGAAACCCGTGCCGCGGCGCCACCACCGCCACGACGCCCGCGACGATGGCCGGGGCGGCGAGCGCCAGCGCGACGAGCCCGCCCTCGGATCCGGATCGATACCGCCGGAGCCATCGATCCACGGCAACCCCCTACGGTCGGTAGGGTCAGGATGACCGAGGGTTTGGCGGAATGCCATACACGAATGGTCGATCACGCGCGCCGTGCGGTACGACGTCACCGGCACCGAGCGGGGCGGCCGACGGTGGGAGGATGCGGGACATGGACACGCTCGACGGGATCGGTGACGAATACTTCGACCGGCACTTCGCGGCCGATCCGTTCCTCGCCGGGAGCTTCGGCGTGGCCGGGTTCGAGGCGGAGGTGCCGGACCCGAGCCGGGAGGCGGCCGCGGCGCACCGGGCCGAGCTGGGGCGGCTGGAGGCGCGGCTGGACGCCGTCGACGGGGGTGACCCCGTCAGCCGCGCTGTGCTGGGCCGGCTGCTGCGGGACGGGCAGCGGACCCTCGACGACGGCCTCGTCGAGGTCGCGGTGACGGCCAGCATCGCCGGGCCGTTCGCCCAGGTGATCTCGACCGTGCCGGTCGCGACCGGCCCCGACGACGCCTACCTGGCCCGGCTCGGCAGGCTCGGCGGCTACTTCGACGCCTGGGCCGATCGTTACCTGCGGGCCGCCGCCGACGGGCGGTTCGCGACCGCGCTCGGGGTGCGGCAGGCGGTCGCGCAGGTCGACGCCTATCTGGCGACGCCCCTGCAGCGGGATCCGCTGGCGCGGCGGGATTCGGTGCGCGCCGAGGCCACGGCGGTGATCGATGCCACGGTACGCCCGGCGCTGGCTCGGTTCCGCGCCGTGCTCGCCGAGGAGCTGCTGCCGGTCGCGCGGCCCGGGGAGAAGGTCGGCGTGGGGCACGTCCCCGGTGGCGGCGACGGCTATCTCGCCCTCGTCCAGCAGTACACCACCACTCATCTCGGACCGGAGGTGATTCACCGTCAGGGTCTGGAGCTGGTGGCACGGCTGCGGGAGGAGTTCGCCGAGCGGGGCGGCCGGGCGCTCGGCACGACGGACGTCGCCGAGGTGCTGGGGCGGCTCCGCGACGACCCGGCGCTGCGGTTCGCGGCCGGGGCGGAGATCGTCGGCACCGTCACCGACGCGCTGCGGCGGGCCGAGGCCGCCGTCCCCGACTGGTTCGCCGGCTACGACATCGCCCCGTGCACGGTCCGCGAGATGGACCCGGCCGAGGCGGAGAACTCGGTGCTCGGCTACTACCTCGCCCCGTCCGCCGACGGCACGCGCCCCGGCACGCACGTGATCAACACGTACCGCCCGGACCTGCGTCCCCGCTTCGAGTACGAGGCGCTGGCGTTCCACGAGAGCGTGCCCGGCCACCACCTGCAGATCGCGCTCGCCCAGTCCCGCGCCGACCTGCCCCGGTTCCGCCGCTTCGCCTACTTCGACGCCCACGGCGAGGGCTGGGGTCTCTACGCCGAGCGGCTCAGCGACGAGATGGGCCTCTACACGAGCGAGCTGAGCCGCCTCGGGATGGTCTCGTTCGACGCCTGGCGGGCCTGCCGGCTCGTCGTCGACACCGGCCTGCACCACCTCGGCTGGTCCCGCGACCGGGCACTGGCCTACATGCGCGAGAACACCGCGCTGTCGGAGACCAACATCGCCAACGAGGTCGACCGGTACATCGCGATGCCGGGGCAGGCGCTGGCGTACATGATCGGCCGGCTGCGCATCGACGAGCTGCGCGAGCGCACGCGCGGGTCGCTCGACGTGCGGGCGTTCCACCACGAGGTGCTCGCCCACGGCCCGCTCCCCCTCGACGTGCTGGAGGAGCTCGTCGTCGCGGCCGCGGGGCGCTGAGTCACTGGCGGGTGTAGCGGGCGGTGCCGTTGGACTCCTGCACGCTCAGGGTCGTGGACGAGCAGGTGTAGTCCGACGTGCCGTCGACCCAGATGGCGGCGGTGTAGCGGTTGACGAGGACGCCGTTGCGGTAGAGGTCGATGCTGCCGGTCGAGCGGGTGTCGGTCTCGACGATGCTGCCGGAGCGCACGGTGTACCGCGCGGTCGCGCTGCCGTTGGTGGCCCGCGCGAAGACCTCGCCGTTGGCCGCGCGGCCCTGCAGGACCGAGCCGAGCTGGACCTCGGTCGAGCCGTCGGAGCGGAACTGCCGGCTCTCGTAGCCCTGCAGGAGCGTCAGCCGCACCGTGCCGACGCCCTCGACCTGCTCGTCGAGGGTCCGCGCGGTGAGCCGCCAGGTGCCGACGAGGCACGACGGCGCCTTCGTCGTGGGCTTCGGCTCGGGCCGGGTCGTGGTGGTCGCCGGCGGGTCGGGCTCCTCTTCGTCCGGATCGACGACGGGATCGAGGGCGCCCTCGGTCTTCGGGGCGGCGATGACGGTGGTCGTGGCGCCGGTCGGGGTGGTGTCGGGCTTGTCGTCGCCGGTCAGGGCCGAGCGGATGCCCAGGACGTCGGCGACCAGCCCGATGCCCATGAGCAGCGCCGTGGCGACGGCCACCAGCGCGTTCCGCCGGTTCGACGACCCCATGCCCACCCCTCGCGCCATGGTGATCTCACAGTAGACAGCGCGTGCTCGCCCCGGATCGGCAGAACCGATCGGCCGGTCAGGCCGATCGATGGTCCGGTTCCGGCTCCGGTCCGCATGGGGCGGTGGAGCTGACGAAGTGCGCGGGGTCCCGAGCAGTCGGAGTCGGAGCCGTCCCGCCGGAAAATGGGGCGGCAATGCCGGGCGCAATCGCTTAATTTTGGTCGCGAACTATCGGTGCGCGGGGGTGGGAGTCGATGGCACTCGTTGAGGCACGTCAGTTGACCAAGGTGTTCCGGCGGCCGGAGAAGGATCCGGGGCTGCGGGGAGCGGTCAAGCATCTGTTCGTCCGGCGGTTCACCGACAAGGTGGCCGTCGACCATGTGGATCTTTCGATCGAGGCCGGGGAGGCGGTCGCGTACGTCGGGCCGAACGGGGCCGGGAAGTCCACCACCGTCAAGCTGCTCAGTGGCATCCTCGTGCCCAGCAGCGGGGAGGTACGCATCGACGGGCTGTCGCCGCAGCAGGACCGGGTGAAGCTCGCACACAAGATCGGGGTGCTGTTCGGGCAGCGGACGCAGCTGTGGTGGGATCTGCCCGTCCGGGAGTCGCTCGCCGTACTGCGGGACATCTACGGGATCGACCACGGCACCTATCGGCAGCGCATGGCCCGGTTCGAGGAGGTGCTGGAGCTGGGTGAGGTGCTGCCGGTGCTGGGGCGGAAGCTGTCGCTCGGGCAGCGGATGCGGGCCGACCTCGCGGCGGCGCTGCTGCACGCGCCGCCCGTCGTCTACCTCGACGAGCCGACGATCGGGCTCGATCTCGCCGTCAAGGACCGGGTGCGGGAGTTCTTCCGCACCGTGCGGGACGAGGGTACGACCGTCATGCTCACCAGCCACGACCTCGGCGACATCGAGGGGTTCTGCCAGCGGCTGGTCATCATCGATGAGGGGCGGATCATCTTCGACGGGGACCTGCAGGCCGTCAAGGACGCGTTCGCGAGAGAGAGGATCCTCAATCTCGAGACGGAGACGGCCGTGCCGCTCGACAAGCTGCGCGCGGCGCTGCCGGGGGCGGAGGTCGAGGCCGGCGAGACGCCGCTGCAGTTCGCCGTCCGGTTCGACCGGTTCGCGATGACCGCCGGGCAGGCCGTCACGGCGCTGGCGCCATTGACCAACCTCGTCGACTTCCACGTCGACGAGCCATCGATCGAGGACGTCATCCGCCGCGTGTACTCCGGCGAGCTCCAGCTGGACGCGGCCGCATGAGGGCGTACCGCGCGTTTGCGCGGGCCACGGCGCTCAGCGCGCTCGCGTACCGGGGCAGCTTCCTGCTCTCGCTCGGCGGGGTCGCCTTCCAGCTCATCGCGCTGCTCGCGGTGTGGCGGGTGCTGCTCGACGGCGGGGCGAACATCGGCGGGTTCGACTGGGAGCACATGCGCGGGTACCTGCTGGTCGCCTTCGCCGCCGGTGCGCTCGTCGGGTCGTTCGTCGACTTCCGCATGTCGTTCCGGATCCGGTCCGGGCTCATCGCGCTCGACCTGGTCAAGCCGGTCGACTACCAGCGGGCCCGGTTCTGGGAGACGGTCGGCGGCGTCTGGATCGAGATCGCCGTCGTCGTGCTGGTCGGCGGGCTGGCGGTCGTCTTCGGCGGGCTGCCGGTGACGCCGGACGGGCCTGAGCTGGCGCTGTTCCTGTGCAGCATGACGCTCCTCGTGCCGCTCAAGTTCACCGTGTCGTACCTCAGCACGCTCGCCTGCTTCTGGACGGAGAACTTCGTCGGCGTGCTGTGGGCGCGCCAGGCGGTCACCGCCCTGCTCTCCGGTGCGCTGGTGCCGCTGGCGTACTTCCCGGACTGGCTCGCGACGGCCGCCACCTGGTCGCCGTTCGCCGGCCTCACCTCGACCCCCGCGCTCATCTTCATCGGGCAGGTGAGCGGCCGCGAGGCGGTGCTGCTCGTCGCCGTGCAGCTGGGCTGGGCGGTCGTGCTCTGGTACGCGGCGCGGGCCCTGTTCCGCGGCGCCCTTCGACAGCTCACGGTGCACGGGGGATGACGATGATCCGGCTGTACGGGCGGCTGCTCGGCGCCCACCTGAGGTCCCTGCTGGAGTACGAGGCCGACTTCTGGCTCATGATGTTCGGCACCCTCATGATGCAGGTCGTCAACGTGGCGTTCCTGTCTGCCATCTTCGCCAAGGTGCCGCACATCAACGGCTGGTCCTTCTGGGCCGTCGTGGCGATGTTCGGCATGGTGGCGGTGGCCGAGGGCGTCGGCTCGCTGTTCTTCGAGGGCATGTGGAACCTGGCCTGGCAGATCAACCAGGGCGACCTCGACTACATGATGGTCCGGCCGTACCCGATCCTGCTCCAGGTCAGCAGCATGCAGATCGGCCTGAACGGGCTGAGCAACATCGTGACCGGCGGCCTGATGCTGGGCTTCGCGGTGGCCAACGTGGACATCGCGTGGTCCGCCGGCCGGGTCGGGCTGGCGCTGCTCGTGCTGCTCAGCGCGATCGTGATCAAGGTCGCGATCAACCTGGGCACCAACGCCGTCTCGTTCTGGATGCAGAGCCCGAGCCCGCTGTTCGCCTTCGCCGTGCACCAGGTCGGCGACCTGGCGCGGTTCCCGCTGTCGGTGTACCCGCTGGCGCTGAAGGCCGCGCTGGGCTTCGTGCTGCCGTTCGCGTTCGTGAGCTTCTTCCCGGTCAGCGTCGTGTTCGGCCACGGCCCGGCCTGGGTGGGGCTGCTCACGCCGCTGGTGGCGGTGTACTGCGCGGTGGTGGCCTGGTTCGTGTTCTCCCGCGGCCTGCGCCGCTACGAGGGGGCGGGCTCCTAGTCCCTCCGCTGGACAACGACGGCGTGGCGGCGCCGTCGAGCGCGGTCTGCGGACCCTGCTCGACGGCGCCGCCGCCCGGTCTTTCTAGAGCCGCATGTCGTTCGTGACCGTGCGGCCGCCGCCGTTGAGGAGATCGTCGAACGTCGTCGTCAGCTCGAACGGGTCGGTCACGGTGACCGCCTCGCGCGCCGCGACCAGGGCGGCCAGCTCGCCGCCGGCCCGGCTGATGCGCTGGTGCAGCGTGCCCTCGTGCCCCCAGTCCTCGGTGGCCGCGAACACGCCGGTCGGGGCGACCACGGCGTGGAGGTACGTGAACATCGGCCGCAGCGCATGCTCGATCGCGAGCGAGTGCCGCGCGGTGCCGCCGGTCGCCCCGAGCAGCACCGGCTTGTCGTCGAGCACGCCGTCGCCGAGCACGTCGAAGAACGACTTGAACAGGCCGCTGTACGAGGCGTTGAAGATCGGGCTGACCGCGACCAGCCCGTCGGCGCCGGCGACCGCGTCGAGCACGTCCTTGAGCGCGGGCGACGGGAACCCGGTGAGCAGGTGGTCGGTGATGTCGTGCGCCACGTCGCGCAGCTCCACGACCCGGACCTCGACGTCCTCACCGCGGGCGGCCAGCGCGTTCCTGGCCGCCTCGGCGAGCCGGTCGGCGAGCAGCCGCGTCGACGACGGGTTGCTGAGCCCGGCCGAGACCGCTACGAGCTTGCGCGTCATGCCTGCACCTTCTCCGTGTCGAGAGCAGCCTTCAGCGACTCGTGGGTGGGCGCGTCCGGCACGTGCGCCGGCCGGCCGATCGCGAACTCCTTGCGCAGCACCGGCACGACCTCCTCGCCGAGGATGTCGAGCTGCTCGAGGACCGTCTTGAGCGGCAGCCCGGCGTGGTCGAGCAGGAACAGCTGCCGCTGGTAGTCACCGACGTACGACCGGAAGGTGAGCGTGCGGTCGATGACCTCCTGCGGGCTGCCGACGGTCAGCGGCGTCTGCGCCGTGAAGTCCTCGAGCGACGGCCCGTGCCCGTAGACCGGGGCGTTGTCGAAGTACGGCCGGAACTCCCGCTTGGCGTCCTGCGAGTTCTTGCGCATGAAGACCTGCCCGCCGAGCCCGACGATGGCCTGGTCGGCGTCGCCGTGCCCGTAGTGCGCGAACCGCCGCCGGTAGAGGTCGATCATCCGCTGCGTGTGCTCCTTGGGCCAGAAGATGTGGTTGGCGAAGAAGCCGTCACCGTAGTACGCGGCCTGCTCGGCGATCTCCGGGCTGCGGATCGACCCGTGCCACACGAACGGCGGCACCCCGTCGAGCGGCCGCGGCGTGGCCGTGAACCCCTGCAGCGGCGTGCGGAAGTTCCCCTCCCAGTCGACGACGTCCTCGCGCCAGAGCCGCCGCAGCAATGCATAGTTCTCGATGGCGAGAGCGATTCCGTTGCGGATGTCCTGGCCGAACCAGGGGTACACGGGCCCGGTGTTCCCACGCCCCATCATGAGGTCGACCCGCCCGTCCGCAAGGTGCTGCAGCATGGCGTAGTCCTCGGCGATCTTCACCGGGTCGTTGGTGGTGATGAGCGTCGTGGCCGTGGACAGCTGCAGCTTGCTGGTCCTGGCGGCGACCCACCCCAGCATGGTGGTGGGCGACGAGGGCACGAACGGCGGGTTGTGGTGCTCGCCGAGCGCGAAGACGTCGAGCCCGACCTCCTCGGCCTTGAGCGCGATGGTCATCATCGCCTTGACCCGCTCCGCGTCGGTCGGCGTCCGCCCGTTGGTCGGGTCCTGCGTGACGTCACCGACGGTGAACACTCCGAACTGCATCTCGCACGCTCCGCTGGCCTTCGTGGGGCTGTTCCCCTCGTTCTGCGCGCTACAACATAGCCCGGCCGCAAAACATTCCGCTAGTCAACAGTCAAGCTTAGTGACTTTTCCGTGGCCGCGTTTCCATACAAATCGGACTTTCATCACCCGGGCCGGCGCGTCACCCGGCGGGAGTGGTCAGCGCGATGTCGCCGGGGGGCGGGACATGATCCAGACCGGGAGGGCGTCCACCAGCAGGTGGTGCTGCACCTCGAAGCCCACCGAGCGGTAGACCTCCACGTTCGCCGGGTTCGACGTCTCCAGGTAGGACGGCAGGCCGTCCGCGTCCGCCCGCGCCAGGCCCGCCGCCATCACCGCGCGGCCCAGGCGCCGGCCGCGCGATGTCGGGTGGGTGGCCAGGACGCCCAGGTACCAGTGCGGGAAGTCCGGCAGCGCCGCGTGGACCGTCGACTGGTAGCGGCCCCAGGCGTCGTCCGTCGCCGGGGCCGGCGTGTGGCGGGCCCTCGTCGGGGCGTCCCACATCGCCACCGCCGCGCCCGCGTTGGCCAGCCAGACCGTGCCCCGTGCCGCTCTCGGGTCGAACAGGGCCGCCGCCATCGTCGCCGCCTCCGACTCGTACGTGTCCGGGGACGGCAGGAAGTAGCGGATCGCCGGGTCGGACTCGAAGGCCGCCACGAACGTCGCCACCACCGAGGGGCGGTCGGCCGGCGTCGCGAGCGTGATGTCAGGGGTCGTCACGGCCACGTCATATCATGGATCAGCTGTTCGAACTGCGGCTTTTCCAGACGCTGGCCCTCCGACGGCTGGGCCGCCAGCGAGTAGGTCACGCCGTGGGCCTCCCACAGGACCTCGAACCAGTCGCCCGTGGGGTAGAGCTTGCCGGTGTGCGAGCCCAGCTGCACCGTGCCGGCCGGCGACGTCCGCCGCGGCGGGGTCAGGAACGCCTCGAAGCGCAGGTCGGGGCCGCCCAGGCGGGTGTAGCCGAACGGGAACGACTCGCCCGTCAGGCTCAGGTACTTCGCCGGGATCGACGTCCAGCCCGTGAACGCCGGCAGGTCGGCCTCGCGGACCACCAGCCGGTCGCGGCCCGCCGCCGAGCCGTCCGAGAGCGCGCGGTCGCCGAGCGGGCGGTCCAGGGTGGCGCGGACCTCGGCCGCGCCGGGGTCGTCACCAGGGGCGCACGACGACTCGACCAGCTCGCCGCCCGTCACGGTCAGCGTCACCAGCTCGTCCGACTCGTCGACCGCCACGCTCAGCTCGCCGTAGCCGGCGCACGGCGGGGCGGCCAGGTACAGGCGGACCGAGCGGCCGTCGCGGGCGACCCGGGCCACCTGCCAGCCGACCCCCGAGACGATCTCCAACGGGCCGCCGCTGGGCGGTGGCGGGGTCACGAGGGGGGCCGCCGCGGGGCGCAGCGCGACACCGGCGGCGAGCACCGCCAGGACCGCGCCGGCCGCGCTCAAGGCGGCCGCGAGCCGACGGCGGCGGGCCGCCGCCCGCAGGATCCGGGCCGTCGGCGGAGTGAGCAGCTCGGCCGGTACCTCCGGGATCCCGAGCTCGACCAGCTGGGAAAGGTCGGAATTGGAGCTCATCGTCCGATCGCCTCCGACAGGTGCCGGTCCTGGCGGAGCGCGGCCAGGGCGCGGGCCGTGTGGGACTTCACGGTGCCGGCCTTCATGCCCAGCGTGCGGGCGGTCGCCTCCTCGGTGAAGTCCCCGAGGTACCGCAGCATCAACACCGCCCGCTGCTGCCGCGGCAGGCGGGCGAGCGCCTCCGCCACCACGTGCCGCAGCTCCACCTGGCCCTGCGGGTCGGGCGCCGCCGGCGGCTCCGGCAGGCGCTCGGTGGGCAGCTCGCCCCGCCAGCGGCGGCGCCACCAGCTGAGGTACGTCGTGGCCAGCATCGCCCGCAGGTAGGCGTCGGGCGAACCGTCACGGATGCGCGCCCAGCGGCCGTAGGCGCGGGCCAGCACCGTCTGCACGAGGTCCTCCGCCTTGTGCCAGTCGCCGGTGAGCAGCCACGCCGACCGCAGCAGGCGCGGCCAGGCGACGCTCACGTACGACTCGAAGTCCTCCACGGGGGGTCAACGACCCGGGGCGCCGCGAAGGTTGTCATCGGTGACGCGGGCCAGGTACGCGTCGATGGCGTCGCGGTTGCGGGCCAGGCACGCGATGCGGGCGTCCATCTTGTCGCGCTCCTGGCGCAGCAGCTCGAGCACCTCGGGGCCGGCGTCGGACATGGTGATCGCGCAGGGGGTGTCGAGGCAGGGCAGGACGTCCTTGATCACGCGGGTCGGCAGGCCGGCGTCGAGCAGGCCACGGATCTGCTGGACCCGGCCGACGAGCTGCTCGCCGTAGTCGCGGTAGCCGTTGGCGAGCCGCCCGGGGGTGAGCAGCCCCTGCTCCTCGTAGTAGCGCAGCAGCCGGGCGGGCGTGCCGGTGCGCCCCGCCAGCTCGCCGATGCGCATGTGACGTGCCCCCCAACCCAATTGACCTTCACACTAGTGTGAACGTCCGACGATGCGCCACATGAACCTCGTGGTGCTCGCGCTGGCGCAGTTCCTGCTGGCCCTGGACTACTCCATCGTGTACGTCGCGCTGCCCGGCATCGCCGACGACCTGGGGCTCGACCTGGGCACGGCGCAGTGGGTGGTGAGCGCGTACGCGGTGCCGTTCGCGGGGTTCCTGCTGGTCGGCGGCCGGCTCGCCGACCGGGTCGGCGCGTCGCGGCTGTTCGTGGCGGCGACCGCGCTGTTCGGCGTGGCGAGCGTCGCCGGCGGCCTGGCCGGCGACGGCGCGGTGCTGCTGGCCGCCCGTGGGGCGCAGGGCGTCGCCGCGGCGCTGCTCCAGCCGGCGATCCTGGGCCTGATCGGCATGTCGTTCGCGCCCGGCCCGGCCCGCACCCGCGCCCTGTCGGTGTGGGGCGCGGTCGGCGCATCGGGCCTGGCCGCGGGCGTGGTCCTGGGCGGCCTGCTGACCCGGGCCAGCTGGCGGTGGACGTTCCTGGTGAACGTGCCGGTGACCGTGTTCTGCGCCGTGGGCGGCCTGCTGTGGCTGGCCGCGCAGGGCGCCACGCGGCGGCGGGTCCCGCTGCGCGCGTCGCTGCTCGGCACCGGCGCCGCGCTGGCGGTCGTGCTGGCCCTGACGTTCGCCGGCAGCCTCGTCGCCTGGACCCTCGCCGCGGTACTGGCGGCGGCCTTCCTGGCCAACGAGCGGTACTCCCCCGCACCCCTCGTCGACCGCTCCCTGCGCCGCATCCGCTCGCTCCGCCTGGGCGCGGCCGCCACGGCGCTGTACATGGCGAGCGTCGGCTCCGAGTTCTACGTGGTGACGCTGCTGCTACAGCGGCTGCGCGGCTACGAGCCGCTGCTGGCGGGCATCGCGTTCCTGCCCCTGGCGGCGATGGTGACGCTGGGCAGCTCCGCGACGGCCGCGACGATCCGCCGGCTGGGCACGGCCCGCACCCTGTCGGCCGCCTTCGGCCTGGCCGCGGCGGGCCTCGCGGCGCTGGCGGCGGGCGGCGGGGGCTCCTACGTCACCGGCCTGCTGCCCGGCCTGCTGGTGAGCGGCTTCGCCCACGGGATGATCTACACGTCCATGTTCATCCTGGGTGCTCGGGATGTACCGCCGGAGCAGCAGTCGTCGGCCGCCGCCCTCCTGACGACGTCCCAGTACCTGTCGGGCGCGGTGACGGTGGCCACCCTCACGCTGGTCCTGGCCGGCAACCACTTCGGCGCGGCCTTCTGGATCACGGCGGGGTGCGCGGCCCTGGGCGCCGCACTCTCACTCCGCCGCCCCCGGCCACCGCTCGCCGGGCCGGCACGACCGACTGAGGATCACGCGTCCCCGACCCCGGCGTGACCACACGCGTCTGCGCATACGGGAGCGGGGCGGTGGGGTGGAGCGGGCGGTGCCGGTCCACCCCACGCCGCGGTGCGTCAGGCGGTGTGTTCCTTCTTGTCGCCGGCCCACTCGACGTGGAACGTGCCGTCGCGGTCCGTGCGGCGGTACGTGTGGGCACCGAAGTTGTCGCGCAGGCCCTGGATCAGGGACGCGGGCAGGCGCTCGGCGCGCAGGCCGTCGAAGTACGACAGCGACGACGAGAACGCCGGGGTGGGGATGCCCGCCTCGGCCGCGGCCACGACCACGCGGCGCCAGCTGGGGACGCCGTCGTTGATGGCGGTGGCGAAGTACGGGGCCACCATCAGGCTCTTCAGGCCCGGGTTCTCGTCGTAGGCCTCGCGGATGCGGTTGAGGAAGCGGGCCCGGATGATGCAGCCGCCGCGCCAGATCGTGGCCAGGCTGCCGCGGTCGATGTCCCAGCCGTACTCGGCGCTGCCGGCCTCGATGTGGTCGAAGCCCTGGGCGTACGCGACGATCTTCGAGGCGTAGAGGGCGCGGCGCACGTCCTCGACGAACTGGTCGCGGTCGGCGACCTGGATCGCCGTGCGGTCGGTGCCGAAGGCGTCGCGGGCCGCCTCGCGCTGGTCGGCGTGGCCGGACAGGGAGCGGGCGAAGGTGGCCTCGGCGATGCCGGTGATCGGCACGCCCAGGTCGAGGGCGCTCTGCACGGTCCAGCGGCCGGTGCCCTTCTGCTCGGCCTGGTCGAGCACGATGTCGACGAAGGCCTTGCCGGTGTCGCCGTCGACGTGCGCGAGGACGTCGGCGGTGATCTCGATCAGGAACGACTCGAGGTCGCCGGTGTTCCAGGTGCGGAAGATGTCCGCGATCTCGGCCGGGGTCGCGCCCAGACCGGCCCGCAGCAGGTCGTAGGCCTCGGCGATGAGCTGCATGTCCGCATACTCGATGCCGTTGTGGACCATCTTGACGAAGTGCCCGGCGCCGTCCGGCCCGATGTGCGTGCAGCACGGGGTGCCGTCGACCTTCGCGGAGATCTTCTCGAACATCGGGCCGAGCGTGCGGTACGACTCGGGGGAACCGCCGGGCATGATGCTCGGGCCCAGCAGGGCGCCCTCCTCGCCGCCCGACACGCCGGTGCCGACGAAGTGCAGGCCGTGCTCGCGGAGGGCCTGCTCGCGGCGGCGGGTGTCGGCGAAGTGGGCGTTGCCGGCGTCGATGACGATGTCGCCCTCCTCCAGCAGGGGGACGAGCTCGTCGATGACGGCGTCGGTCGGGCCGCCCGCCTTCACCATGATGATGACGGCCCGCGGACGGGCGAGCGAGGCGACGAAGTCGGCCATGGACTCGCCCGGCACGAACGTCCCCTCGTGGCCGAACTCGTCGACGAGCCGGCGGGTCCGCTCGGGCGAACGGTTGTGCACGGCGACGACGTAACCGTTGCGGGCCAGGTTCCGGGCCAGGTTACGGCCCATCACCGCGAGGCCGGTCACGCCGATCTGCGCCAGGTCGGACATCTGCGATGCACCTCATCCAGTCGTTGGCAGTCGCCCCTAGCGGCGTCACTGCCCCGTGACCGCCGTTCGAAGCGCGCGTCGGACCAGGCTACCCGGCGGGATGCCGCCTACCTGAGGCGAACCCCGTCGAGCGCGACGGCGAGGACCCGCTCACGCTGGGCGTCGTCGACGTAGCCGCCGCCGGTGAGGCCGGCGACGAGGCGCAGCAGGTCGTCGAAGGTGACGTCGGCGCGGGCGACGCCGGCGGCCTGGGCGCGGGCCAGCAGCGGCTCGCCGGCCGCGTACATCGCGGTGCGGCTGCTGCGCATCATCTCCGAGTCGCGGTTGAGCGCCTCGGAGATGGCCCGCTTCGTGGCCACGTAGGCGACGAACCGGCGCAGCCAGGCGGTCAGCGCCTCCCACGGCGGCAGCTCGGCGACCTGCTCGGCGGCCCGGCACAGGTCCTCGATCTCGCCGACGTAGACACTGTCGAAGAGGTCCTGGCGGGTCGGGAAGTTGCGGTAGAGCGTGCCGATGCCGACGCCGGCCCGGCGGGCGATGTCCTCCAGGGAGGCGCCGGTGCCGTGCTCGGCGAAGGCGTCCCGGGCGGCGGCGAGCAGGGCGTCGAAGTTGCGCCGGGCATCCGCGCGCTGGGGTCGGCGCACGGCGGGTGTCGGCTCGGTCACGGTCGCGGTTCCCTCGGTTCGGGCGTTGTGGAGGCCATCCTCCAGTTTATCACCTGCGAGGACATCGACGCTGGTCATCATAGGCGGCGCGGGCGGCGGGCCGGGCGGGGCACGCCCTACCCTGACCGTGTGTCGACGGAGCCACTCACCCTCGCGACGGAGAACGCCGCCACCTTCTGGACCGCGGTCGGCGAGGCCCGCGGCTATGCGCTGGTCCGCCGCCCCGGGTTCCTGGCCGTCGCCGGCGACGAGCGGGCCGGCCTGCGGGTGCTCACCCTGGTGCCGGACCTGTCCGGGGCCGAGCTGTCCGAGCTCATCGCGCTGGCCCGGGACCAGCGCGGCGGCCGGGTGGTGGTCGAGGACGCCTACGGCACGGTCGACATGAGCCCGCTGGGGCTCGGCGCCCGGCAGCTGCCGGTCATGATCCGCCATCCCGGCCAGGGCGAGCCGCTGCCGGAGCCGGCGCTGCAGGTCGAGCGGGTGACGTCGCTGGGCGACCTGCGCACGGCCGAGCGGATCGTGGTCGACGGGTTCGCGCTGGAGCATTTCCAGCCGTACCAGGCGGGCGTGGTCTTCCCGGACGCGATCCTCGACCGGGTCGAGCTGTTCGTGGCCGCGATCGACGGCGAGCCGGCCGGCGCCAGCCTGGCGATCCAGGACGCCGGCACCGTGGGGCTCTACTGGGTCACGACGATGCCGCAGTACCGCTCGCGCGGCGTCGCCCGGGCGATCATGCACGCGGTGCTGCGCCGCTACGACAAACTCCCGATGACACTGACCGCGTCGCGGCTGGGGCGCCCGCTGTACGAGTCGCTGGGTTTCCAGAAGATCGTCGAGGCCACCTGGTGGGCCTAGATCACTGAGGCGACCGTGGACGCGGTCGCGAAGTCGGGGCTGAGCCGGTTCTTGACCACCGCGACCGCGGTGCGGGTCGGCAGGTCCACCCAGCCCCACGAGCCGCCGGCGCCGGCCATCCCGAACGCGTCCGCGGCATCCGTACCGGGGCGGCCGATCGCGAAGCCGAGGCCCCAGCGGACCGGGTTGCCGAACACGGCGTCGGTGCCCGCGACGGCGACGGCGGCGATCTCGGCGAGCTGCTCGGGCGGGATGAGGCTGCCGTCGAGCAGCGCCCCGTAGAGGCGGGCCGCGGCCCGGGCGGTCATCGTCCCGCCGGACGGGATGTCGGCGGCGAGGACGTCGGGCCGGTTGCCGAAGGCGGCGGTCGGCAGCACCGCCCGCGGGGTGATCGCCAGCACCGGCGCGTCGCCGGGCGGCGCGTTGTCGAAGCCGTCGACGAGCGGGGCGAGCCGGTGGTGGCGGTCGGGCGGCAACCCGAACCACAGCTCCTCCTCCAGGCCGAGCGGGGCGGCGACGTACTCGCGCAGCACCTGCGAGACGGGCGCGCCGGCGGCCCGGCGGACCGCCTCGCCGGCCAGGAACCCGTACGCGAGGCCGTGGTAGCCGGTCCGTTCGCCGGCGGGCCACCACGGCTCGGCGGCGGCGAGCCGCTCGCACATGCCGTCCCAGTCACACAGGTCCTCCGGGCAGGTCTGCGGCGGTACCGCCGGAACCCCCGCCGAATGCGTCAGCACATGCCGGATCGTGACCGCGCCCTTGCCCTGCTGCCCGAATGCGGGCCACAGCGCGGCGAGTGGGGTGTCGTAGCCGAACGCGCCGTGGTGGACCAGGACGTGCACGACGGCGGCGGTGAGGGCCTTGCCCATCGAGTAGGTGTGCACCAGCGCGTCGGGCCCGATGCCCGCGGCCACGTCGGCCACCGGCACCCCGTCGCGGTGCACGGCGACCTGCAGCCCGAGCTCCGCCCCGGACTCCACGAGCTCGTCGGCGACCTGCTGCAGCCGGTCCATCCTTCGAAGGTTACGACTGTACGACCGGTCCGGGTAGCGCTTGGCCCACGCGTCGAGCAGGGGCACGTCCGGACAACGTCGGACATGTCCGAAGAGCTGTGTTCCCTGGCGGGATGGCCGTCACACGCGATCAGTAACACAGGCCATCTGCAAGGTTCGACATAGAACTGGGCCCGTCACGGGGCGCATGATGACGGCTCCAAGCTGTCATCCGCGCGTGAGGAGCCGTTCCATCGTGGGAAATGACGAACTCACCCGGTCTGTCGTCTTCCTGGTCGCGCTGGCCGCGATGCTCGTCGGGCACTCGCTCGGCGACCACATCGCGCAGACCGACCGGCAGGCGGCGCGGAAGTCGGAGCCGGGCCCGGCCGGCTGGCGCGCCCTCGCCGGGCACCTGCTGTCCTACCACCTGACCGTCGCGGTGGTACTGCTGGTCACCGCCGCCGCCCTGCGCCTGCCCCTGTCGGCGCCGGGCGTGGTCGCCGGACTGGCGTTCTCGCTGCTCACCCACGGCCTGCTGGACCGGCGCTGGCCGGTGCGGGCGGTGCTGCGCGCGACCCGCTCGCCCCGCTTCGCCGAGACCGTGGCCCCCGTCAACGGCATGTACGTCGCCGACCAGGCGCTGCACAAGGGCGCCCTGCTCGTCTCCGCCCTGCTGGTGGCCGCGCTGTAACACCGCGGCGGAGTACCCACTTGAACACGTTCAAGTTCAGTCGTAGGCTGACTCTTGAACACGTTCAAGGAGGGGCGATGACCTACAAGCTCGGCACCTACCTCATCTACCTGGCGGTCAGCGGGCTGCTCACCGTGTGGGTGGCCCGCACCCTGCACAAGAACGGCCAGGTGTTCCTCGACGAGGCGCTCGGCAACGAGGAGCTCGCCCGGTCGGTCAACCACCTGCTCGTCGTCGGGTTCTACCTGCTCAACCTCGGCTACGTCACGGTGGCCCTGAAGATCAGCGAGCCGCTGCTCGACCCCAGCACCGCCATGGAGGCCCTCGCCTGGAAGGTCGGCCTGGTCCTGCTCGTGCTCGGCGCCGTGCACTTCTTCAACCTCTTCGTGCTCAGCCGGTTCCGGCGGCGCCGGATGCTGGAGCGGATGGCCCCGCCGATCGAGCCGCAGCGGTACGTCCAGCCGCTACCGCCGGTCCCGCAGCGGTGATCACCCACCTCACCGTCCTCTACGACGCGGGCTGCGGGCTGTGCCGGACGGCACGCGCGTGGCTCGCGGCGCGGACCCAGCTCGTGCCGCTCGAGTTCGTGGCGGCCGGATCGACCGAGGCGCGCCGCCGGTATCCGGCGCTCACCGTGCACGACACCCTCGCCGAGATCACGGTGGTCGCCGACGACGGCGGCGTCTACACCGGCGACCGGGCGTGGCTGATCTGCCTGTGGGCGCTGGACGACTATCGGGGGCTGGCGGCGCGCCTCGCCGAACCGTCGATGCAACCACTCGCCCGCGCGGTGGTCGCGACCGCCGCCCGCATCCGCAACTATGGTCGAGACTGTGACGGAACCTGCGCCATCTGAGAAGGGCGAGCAGACCAAGCGCCTGATCGTCGACACCGCCGTTCGCCTGTTCCGCGAGCAGGGCTACGACAAGACGACGATGCGCGGCATCGCCCAGGCCGCGGGCCTGTCGGTCGGCAACGCCTACTACTACTTCCCCTCCAAGGACCATCTGGTCCAGGAGTTCTACGCCACGGTGCAGGAGGACCACGCGGCCGCCTGCGCCGCGGCGCTCACCGCCCCCGCGCCGTTCGCCGACCGCCTCGGCATCGCCTGGCGGTCGTTGATGCAGACGATGCGGCCGTACCACGGGTTCGCCGGCAAGTTCATCCGCACCGCCCTCGACCCGGGCTCGCCGGTGAGCCCGTTCAGCGCCGACTCGGCCCCCGCCCGGGAACGCTCGATGCAGATCATGCGCACCGTCGTCGACGGCAGCACCACGAAGATCGACCCGGAGCTGCGCCGCGACCTGCCCGAGCTGCTGTGGCTGTGCATGATGGGCATCACCCTCTACTGGGTCCACGACAGCTCGCCGGAGCAGGCCAAGACCGACCTGCTCGTCGACCGGGCCGTGCCCCTCGTCGACCGGCTCGTCGGCATGTCCCGCCTGCCGGTGCTGCGCTCCGTCACCCGCGACGCGCTGGCGCTCTACCGGGCGCTGCGCTGAACGCCTCGATCGTGTCGAGGTGGGCCGGGGTCAGCCCGCGCCGGGCGTCGGGCCGGATCAGCAGCGCCCGGCCGCCGGCGGCGAGCTCGTCGAACAGCGGCCCCGGCTCCGGCACCTCGGCGTCGTCCGTCCACACCAGACGCCGGCCCTCGGCGAGCACGGCGCGGGCCGCCGCGAGCTTCACCGGTGGTACGTCGTCACCGTCGAGGTCGTCGGTGAACGCCCGGTCCAGCACCGGGAGCCGGAACAGCCGCTCCAGCTGGTCGGCGTAGGCGCACCAGGTCGTGCACCACCGCACCTCGACCACCCCGGCCCGGTGCAGCTGCCGGATCCGGGTGGTCAGCTGCGGCGCCCACCGCATCGGGTACTCCAGCTGCGCGTCATACGCCTTGCCCGTCCACGGCGGCGCATGCCACGCGGGCTGCTTGACGTTGATCACACCGTCGACGTCGAGCAGCCACACCGGCGCCGTCACGCCGCCGCCCCCAGCGCCGGTCGGACCGGGACCGTCGCCGCCAGGAACCCGCCCGCGTCGGTCGTGAAGTGCGGGGCGGGGCGCGTCTGCCACCACGACCGCAGCGCCACGACGGTCTCCGCCACGCCCGTGCGCGTGTGCGTGAACGTCACCGGCCGCTCGGCCCGCTCGCGCACCACGACCCGGCCCCGCTTGCAGCCGTCGGGGTAGTCGTTCCAGTTGATGCCCCGCTCCGACCACAGCAGCTCCTGCATGCCCGCCGACCCGACGCCCTGCAGCCGCCGGTGCGGGAACTCGGCCTGCGCCGCCATCGCGACCGAGTTGCGCACCGCGTCGCGCTGGCGCCAGATGAAGTACCGCGCGACCTCCACCGGATCGGCGATGGTGAACACGCGGGCGTCGAACATGGCCATGCTCCCCGGCCGGCGCGCGTTGAGCACCGCGGTCGCGATCGACGCGCCGACCGAGCACCACTTCTGCACCTCGCCACCGAACCACGGCTGCGTACCTTCGCCCGCGAAGTCGACGGCCAGCACACTGACCTCGTCCGACTGCACGTAGGCGAACACGCTCCCGGCGATCTCCGCGCACAGTCCCTCGGCCACCGCGTCCATGTCCGCCATGAACCCGATGTCGTACGGGCGGGCGGCGCCGCGCAGGTACGTGTGGAACGAGCGGCCGTCGACACGCAGCACGGTGAACGTCCGACGCGGCAGGAGCGCACGGGTGACCTGCTCGTACGTCTTCATCCGGTCACCGAGACCGTCCCGGTCGGGGCTCATCCTGACATGGCAGCATCCGGCGCGGGGCGTTGCACGCGCATTTCCACGGCATGGCAACTCGTAAGGGTTTGTTCACACACAGCAGTCGCCGCACGCCGGATCCGCGGGTAGCGTCGGTTCGCATGGCGACCTTGCAGAGCGCGCGCAAGTCCGCCGACTCGGACGCGGTGATCAGCGAGATCGAGCAGGCCGAAGGGTACATTGCATCGATCTGCTTCAAAACCGGGCCACCCGAGACGGTCGGCGTCGAGATCGAGTACACCGTCCACGACCAGCACGACCCTTCCACGCCGATCGATCGCGAGCGGCTCTGTCAGGCCCTCGGCGATCATGCCCCCGGCACCCTACGCCCCAGCAGTCCAGGACTGCCCCTGCGCCACGGCTCCGCCGTCACCCTCGAGCCCGGCGGGCAGGTCGAACTCTCCAGCCGGCCCCACCCCACGCTGACCGCGCTGCACACCGCCGTCAACGCCGAGCTCGACCAGCTCGAGACCCTCCTCGACCGGGCCGACCTGCGGGTGGGCGAGACCGGCGTCGATCCCCACCGAAGACCGCGGCGGCTGCTGGACACCCCGCGGTACGACGCCATGGAAAGCGCCTTCGAGCGCCGCGGCGTCTCCGGGAAAATCATGATGTGCAGCACCGCGGGGCTGCAGGTCTGCCTCGACGCGGGACCATCCGAGCGGCTCGCCGAACGGTGGGCCGCCGTCCATGACGTCGGGCCGCCGCTGCTGGCACTGTTCGCCAACTCGCCCCGGCTCGCCGGGACCGACACCGGGTGGGCCTCCGCCCGGCAGCGCGTCTGGCGCGGCATCGACCCCACCCGCACCCGGCCCGTCCCGCTCACCGGCGACCCCGCCGCGGCCTGGGCGCAATACGCCCTCGACGCCACCGTGCTGTGCGTGCGCCGCTCCGACGGGCCCTGGGTCGTCCCAGCCGGTGTCACGTTCGCCGGGTGGATCCGCGGGGAACTGCCCCAGCCGCCGACCTACGCCGACCTCGACTACCACCTCAGCACGCTCTTCCCCCCGGTACGACCGCGGGGATATCTGGAGATCCGCTACCTCGACACCCAGCCCGGCCGCGCCTGGTTCGCGCCGGCGGCGCTGCTGCACGCGCTGCTCGACGACCCCGTCACCACCGACAAGGCCCGGGACGTGTGCGCGCCCGCGGCCGGCCGGTGGGTCGAGGCCGCCCGCGACGGGCTGACCGACCGCGGCCTGCACCGGGCCGCGCTGGCCCTGCGCGACCTCGCCCTCAGCGACCTGGACCTGCCGCCGCACCTGCTCGACGAAGTCATCGAAGGGAGTGCCCGCAATGGCTGACGACCTCCGCGAGCGCGTCGCAATCGAGCTCGAACGCACCCGCCGCCGCTCCGCCGTCCTCACCGACGCCGTGGACGACGACGACCTCATCCGGCAGCACTCGCCCCTCATGTCGCCGCTCGTGTGGGACCTCGCCCACATCGGCAACCAGGAAGAGCTGTGGCTGGTCCGCGACGTCGGCGGCCGCGACCCGGTCCGCCAGGACATCGACCACCTCTACGACGCGTTCAAGCACGCCCGCCGCGACCGGCCGGCACTGCCGCTGCTCGGGCCCGCGGAGGCCCGCGCCTACGTCGCCACCGTGCGCGACAAGGCCCTCGACGTGCTCGACCGGGTGCGGCTCGAGGGGCGCCGGCTCACCACCGACGGGTTCGCGTTCGGCATGATCGTGCAGCACGAGCAGCAGCACGACGAGACGATGCTCGCCACGCACCAGCTGCGGGTCGGCCCGGCGGTACTGTCCGCTCCCCCACCGCCGCCGTCTGTGGTTCGGGTGTCCGGAGAGGTGCACGTCCCGGCCGGGTCGTTCACCATGGGCACCTCGACCGAGGCGTGGGCGCTGGACAACGAGCGGCCGGCGCACGCCACCTTCGTCGCCGACTACTTCATCGACGCGGCACCGGTGACAAACGGTGCATATGCCGCGTTCCTCGATGATGTTCCCGGCGCTGAACCGCCGCTCCACTGGACGCGGGACCCCTCCGGCTGGCACGCCACGTCGTTCGGCCGCACCGCCCCGATCGTGCCCGACGCCCCCGTCGTCCACGTCTCCTGGCACGAGGCCACCGCCTACGCCGCCTGGGCCGGCCGCCGCCTGCCCACCGAGGCCGAATGGGAGAAGGCCGCCCGCTGGGACCCGGCCACCGGCCGCTCCCGCCGCTACCCGTGGGGCGACGAGGACCCGGACCCCTCGCGCGCGAACCTCGGCCAGCGCCACCTGGGCCCCGCCCCGGTCGGCGCCTACCCCGCCGGCGCCTCCCCGCTCGGCGTCCACCAGCTCATCGGCGACGTCTGGGAGTGGGTCTCCAGCGACTTCGCCGCCTACCCCGGCTTCACCGCGTTCCCGTACCGCGAGTACTCCGAGGTCTTCTTCGGCCCCGAGTACAAGGTGCTGCGCGGCGGCTCCTTCGGCACCGACGCCGCCGCCTGCCGCGGCACCTTCCGCAACTGGGACTACCCCGTCCGCCGGCAGATCTTCAGCGGCTTCCGGACCGCCCGCGACCCACGCCCCGGGGAGCTCGCCTGATGTGCCGGCACCTGGCGTACCTCGGACCACCCGTCCCGCTCGCCGGCCCACTGTTCGACGCCCCGCATTCCCTCGCACAGCAGTCGTGGGCCCCGAAGGACATGCGCGGCGGCGGCACCATCAACGCCGACGGCTTCGGCATCGGCTGGTACGCCGACGGCTCCCCGGTCCGCTACCGGCGCGACCGTCCACTCTGGAGCGACGCCGACCTGCCGGCGATCGCCGCGTCGATCACATCCGGCGCCTTCCTGGCCGCCGTCCGCTCCGCCACCGTCGGCATGCCCGTCACCGAGGCGGCCGCCGCCCCGTTCGCCGGCGACGGCTGGTTCTTCAGCCACAACGGCCGGGTGACCGGCTGGCCGGACAGTGTCGCCCAGCTGGCGCTCCCCCCGCTGCTCACCCTCGAGGCACCGACCGACAGCGCCCTGCTCTGGGCAGTGGTCCGCGCCCGCCTCCGCGCCGGCATGCCACCCGGCGACGCCCTGCTCGACGTCGTCGCGCTCGTGTCCGCCGCGGCCCCCGGCTCCCGCCTCAACCTCCTGCTCACCGACGGCACCACCATCGCCGCCACCACCTGCGGCCACTCGCTGTCCGTGCACGCCGGACCCGGCCGCGTCCTCGTCGCCTCCGAACCGCTCGACCCGTCCCCCGCCTGGCAACCCGTTCCCGACGGCACCCTGCTCACCGCCACGGCCACGGCCGTCAACCTGAGGAGTGTTGAATCGTGACACTGCACGATGCCGATCTCGACGTGTACCTCCACGACAGCGACCGGGTCGACGCATTGCGCGCGGACGCCCGCGCCGGCCTCACCTCCACGCCGAAGTGGCTGCCTCCGAAGTACTTCTACGACGCCCGCGGCAGCGAGCTCTTCGAACAGATCACCCGCCTGCCCGAGTACTACCCGACCAGGGCCGAACGCTCCATCCTCGACACCCGGGCGGCATCGATCGCCACCATCACGGGGGCGAAGACGCTGGTCGAACTGGGCTCCGGCTCGTCGGAGAAGACCCGCCTGCTGCTCAACGCCCTGCGCGACCACGGCACCCTGGGCGCGTTCATCCCGCTGGACGTCTCCGCCGACGCCCTGCGCGAGGCGGTGACGGCCCTGCACCACGACTATCCGGACATGCACGTCCGCGGCGTGGTGGCCGACTTCGTGGAGCACCTGGACCTGCTCCCGCACGCGGGCGGCCGCCTGGTGGCGTTCCTGGGCGGCACGATCGGCAACTTCACGCCGCAGGACCGCGCCCCGTTCCTGTCCACCCTGCGGGCGCAGCTGGACACCGGCGAATGGTTCCTGCTGGGCGCCGACCTCGTGAAGGACCCGGCGGTCCTGGTACCGGCCTACGACGACGCCCAGGGCGTGACGGCCGAGTTCAACCGCAACGTCCTGCACGTCCTGAACGCCTCCCTGGGCGCCGACTTCGACCCGTCGTCCTTCACCCACGTGGCCCTGTGGGACCCGGAGCAGGAGTGGATCGAGATGCGCCTCCGCTCGACCCGCGCCCAGACGGTCCACCTGCCGGCCCTGGACCTCACTGTGCAGTTCGCCGAGGGCGAGGAGATGCGCACGGAGGTCTCGGCCAAGTTCCGCCCCGAGGGTCTACGGCAGGAACTGGCGGAGGCCGGCTTCAGCCTCCGCCACTGGTGGACGGACGACGCGGCCCGCTTCGGGGTGGCCCTGGCCACGGCCGCCTGACCCGCCGGCCCTGGCCACGGCCCATCACGTGATGCGGCGGGGCCGCCGGCGCGCGTTCCGTGAGCACGCCGGCGGCCCCGTTGTTCGTCAGCCCCGCGTACTGCGCGAGCAGCGCGGCACACCCCCTGCGGCCGCCAGGGCCACGCGACGTCCAGCCGGCGTGCGTTCCGTGGGCACGGCGGCCACCCCGTCGTTCGTCCCCGGCTTCCGCCAGTCCCGCTGATAGCGCGAGCAGCGCGGCACACCCCACCGCGGCCGCGCGACGTTCGGCCGCGTGCGCTCCGTGAGCGCGCCGGCCGCCCCGGTCGTCCGGCCCGACCTCCTTCGGCCCCGCCCACGCCACGCCCAGCGGGCCGCGCCGCCCGGGGTTCAGCGGACGCGGGCCCTGAGGCGCTCCTCGGCGGCGGCCGCGTTCTGCCGCTGCCGATCGGCGTCGACGGCGAGCGCATCGGCCCCGGCGTCGGTGAGCCGGTAGTACCGCCGGTTCCGCCCGTCGACCACCTCGCTGCGCTCCGGCTCGACAAGCCCTTCGGCCACGAGCCGCTCCAGCGCCGCGTACAACGTCCCGGCCGGCAACACGACCCGCCCTCGCGAGAGCTCCAACACCTCCTGCACCACGGCGTACCCATGCAGCGCCCGCCCAGCCAACGCCACAAGAATCAGAAAGGTCGGCTCCCGCATCGGAGTCATGCCGACCAACGTAGAAACGCCCTCTGTACCCGTCAAGAACACCTTCCGCCGCCGCCGACTCGGTGCCCCGCGTCACGCCCTGCAAGACGTCCTAGGAAGCTAGGTTAATACTTCGAGCGGGGCCTGGAGGGGGACAGCCATGATCGGCGCGCTAGTGGCAGAACTCCAGGTCGGGCGGAGTCGTATTCACCAGCCGGCCGGACTCGGGGTGGGACGCCGGTCCCTGCCAAAGCTTCGCGGTGCGCCGCCCAACTCCACGTGCCGAGCCGGTTCCCACTGACCGCCCCGCTGACCGTGAACACGGCCGTTCGCACTGACCGACCAGCCAACCGTCAGCGCGGCCGGTTCACCGTGACCGATCCACCAACCACAAACGCGGCCCGCTCGCACTGACCGCCCCGCCAACGGTCAGCGCGGCCGTTCGCTCCGACCGGCCCACAAACCGTGAACGCGGCCGCCGCGGTGACCGACCCGTGAGCACGGCCGGTTCGCTCCGACCGACCCGCCGACCGTCAGTGCGACCAGATCGCGGTGTCGACGGCCGAGGTGGCGTCGGCAGCCTGCGGTTCGCCGGCTACGCGGGGTGTTGCGGTGCGGGCCGGGCCTGGGTCGCGTGGCTTTGGAGGATCGCCAGCGCTACCAGGAACAGCACCACCGCGTTCAGGCAGTGCCAGAGGAAGTGGGTGCCGACGGGCGCGGCGTCGCACAACGGAGCGTCCAAAGTGCGCAGTGTCAGCGACACGGTGAAGACGCCGCCCGCCAGCAGCAGTGTCCTGGCCGGAGCGCGCCAGGCCGGGGCCGTCGGTGCCGGGGGTCTGCGCAGGGCGGCCAGGCCGAACGCCGGGAGGGCCAGGAGCGCCGGTAAGTAGCCGCCCAGCGACGCCCGCTCGCCGGCCAGCGTGAACAGCGCGGCGTTGATCGCCACCGTGGCCACGACGAAAACCGGGGCGGCCAGCCAGGCCCGCGACCAGCGGACCCGCCAGCGCCAGTGCACCAGGATCACCATCGCGACCAGGATGAAGACCAGGATCGACAGGCTGTCCAGGGCCGCCGTCGGGGACGTCGCCGCCATGTGGAACGTCCAGCTGCAGACGCCGACCACCGCGATCAGCGCCGGCGGGAGCCAGAGGCTCAGCGGCGGGCGGGCCGGCCGGCGGCTGAGCATGACGAACAACACTGCGGCCGCGACCAGGAACGCCGCATTGCTCAGGGCGTTGAGCGGCTCGTTCCAGAGGCCGGGCGCGGTGCGTTCGCAGTAGCCGTCCACGTACACGGCCCGCATTCTGCACCAGAGGTACGACAGAAATCTGAACGTCAGGCAACGCCACACCGTGCCTGGGGTGGTGCGTGGCCGCGAGATCCATCGGGTACACAATGGTGCATGACCGCCGCGCCCTCCCTCCTTGCCGACCGCTATCGACTTATGGAGCAGCTCGGCGTCGGCGGGATGGGCCGGGTGTGGCGGGCCCGGGACGAGACGCTGCACCGGGACGTCGCGGTCAAGCAGATCGTCCTGCCGCCCGAGCTGTTCGACGACGCCCGGGACGTGGCGATGGAGCGCACGCTGCGCGAGGCGCGGGCGGCGGCGCGGCTCAGCCACCCCAATGTGGTACGGGTCTATGATGTGCTCGCGGCGGAGGGACAGCCGTGGATCGTCATGGAGTATGTGCCGTCGCGCTCGCTCGACCAGGTCATCCGCGGCGACGGGCCGCTCGAGCCGAAGCGGGTGGCGGAGATCGGCCTCGCCGTCCTCGACGCGCTGCAGGCTGCCCACCGTGCGGGCGTCGACCACCGCGACATCAAGCCCGGCAACGTCCTCCTCGCCGATGACGGCCGAGTGGTGCTGACGGACTTCGGCATCGCGCGGGTCGAGGGCGAAGGGCACGTGACGCGGACCGGGCTGGTGCTCGGCTCGCCGGAGTACATCGCACCGGAGCGGGCCCGCGAGGGCATCGCCGGGCCGGCGAGCGATCTGTGGTCGCTGGGAGCGACACTGTACGCGGCGGTCGAGGGCCGCTCGCCGTTCGGCCGCCGCTCGGCGATGGAGACGCTGACCGCGCTGGCCTCGGAGGAGGCGGACCCTCCGCAGCGTGCCGGGGAAATGGCGCCGGTACTGCGGGCGCTGCTGCGCAAAGACCCCCGAGTACGAGCGGGTTTCGCCGAGACGGCCGAGCTACTGCGGTCGGCGGTGACCGCCAAGCCGCCACGGAAACGGCGATCGTGGCTGCCGAACTGGGGCCGGTCGGCGGAGTCGACGCCGGCCGCGGGTTCGGCCCCCGGCTCGGCGGCGGGGTCGGTTGCGGGTTCGGCAGGGGGTTCGGCTGCGGGGGCGGCTTCGGCGCCGGAGGTGCCTGCACGGCGGCGGGCGGGCGAGGGGGTGGGCCGTTCCGAGGCGGCTGTGGGGTTCGCGGCGGTGCCGGCTCCGGTGAAGAAGGTCGAGCCGGTCACGAAGGTGGAGCCGGTGGCCCGTGGGCGGGCTGCAGCTCCTTCCCCGGCCTCCGGGGTGCGGGATGTTGAGCCGACGTTGGTCGATGCGCAGGCTCAGGCCGCCGCGGAGGTCGAACGGATCGCGGACGCCGAGAGGGCCGCGGAGGCTGCGCGGCTGTCCGAAGAAGCCGAACGCGGCGCCGAGGCCGAACGGGCCGCGGAAGCCGAACGGATCGCCGAGGCTGAGCGGGCCGCGGAAGCTGAAAGGGCCGCAGAAGCTGCGCGGCTGGCGGAAGAAACCGAGCGCGCCGCCGAAGCCGAACGGATCGCCGAAGCCGAACGGATCGCCGAGGCTGAGCGGGCCGCGGAAGCCGAGCGGATTGCGGAAGCCGAGAGGGCCGCGGAGGCTGCGCGGCTGGCCGAAGAAGCCGAGCGCGCCGCCGAAGCCGAGCGCATCGCCGAGGCCGAAAGGGCGGCCGAAGCTGAGCGCGTCGCTGAGGCTGAGCGGGTTGCCGAGGCCAAGCTGGCGGCGGAGAAAGCTGAAGCCGAACGAATCGAAGCCGAGCGCATCGCGGAAGCTGAACGGGTCGCAGAAGCCGAAAGGATCGCCGAGGCTGAGCGGGTCGCAGAAGCTGCGCGGCTGGCGGAAGAAGCCGAGCGGGCTGCCGAAGCGGAACGCATCGCCGAAGCCGAGCACGCGGCCGAAGCCGAGCGGGCCGCGGAAGCCGAGCGGGCCGCGGAAGCGGAACGCATCGCCGAGGCTGAGCGGGCTGCCGACGCTGAGCGCGCCGCTGAAGTTGAGCGGGCTGCTCGGGCGGCGCGGGTTGCGGCCGAGGCCGAGGCTGCCATCGCGGCCGCTCGGGTTGAGCGGGAGCGGCAAGCGGCGGACGAGCAGGAAGTTGCCGAGCGAGCAGCGGACGAGCCTGAGCGCCAGAAACTTGCCGCTGCCGGCGTGCCTTCGCAGGGTGGCGGCGGCAGTGGGGCGGTCATTGAGGGCGGGGGCTTGCGGGGTACCAGACCTGGAATCCTTGCTGCCGCTGGAGTTGCGGTGCTCCTGGTCGTGGCGCTCGTGGTGTGGATCGTCGGGGGGCGCGGTGGTGAGGACCAGCCGGGTGGCGCCGCCCAGCCCGGGAGCGGGGTCAGCAGTGCGGCCGCGGTGCCCACCACCCAGACCGGCGGGCCGAGCCAGGACCCGACCCAACCGCCCAGCCAGGAGCCCAGCTCGAACAGTGTGCCCGCCGGGCGGCAGCTGCCGAACCTGCCCGGTGGGTGGGTCGACTACCACGATCCCACCGGGTTCTCGGTGTACGTGCCCGCGGGGTGGAACCGGTCGAAGGAGGGCACGATGGTGTACTTCCGGGAGCCCGGCACCGGTCGCATCCTCGGCATCGACCAGACCGACAAGCCCCGGCCCGACCCCGTCGCCGACTGGCAGGCCCAGGCGAAGGGGCGGGTCGCCGACGGGGACTTCCCGCAGTACACCGAAATCCACATCCAGCCGGTCGACTATTTCCTGAAGGCGGCCGACTGGGAGTTCACGTTCACCCGCAACGGGGTGCGCAAGCACGTGAACAACCGGGGGGTTGTCACGTCGCCCACGCAGGCGTACGGGTTCTACTGGGAGACGGCCGACGCGGACTGGGCGGCGTCGCGTGACGCCCTCCAGATCGTGTTCGACAGCTTCCGGCCGCGGGTGTGACGGGCCGGACCCACGAGCGTGCGTTGCAGGCGGCGCGCCGCGTCGAGGTGGCCGCCGGTCCAGACCATGCGGACGGCGGTCGCGGCCGACGTCGCTCTCAGTTCGTGGTCGACCGCTTCCCGCAGCAGTACCGCGGTGTCGGTGCCCGGCAGCGGCGCCGGCACGGGTGCGGGGCCGGCCAGGGCGCGGGCGAGCGCGTCGTACCACCCGGTGACCGCGTCGCCCGCGGCTTCCAGCACCCGGCGGGCCGCGCCCCGCTCGCCGGTCGCGGTGCCGGGGTCGCCCGCCCACAGGTCGAGCACCGCGTCGGCGGCGAGGCGGAGGCCGGCGACGCCGGTGACGAGCCGGGTGACCTCGGTCAGCGGGACGGGCTTCGCGCCGCGCTCGCCGAGGTACGTGCGGAAGGCGTCGTCGAGGCGGCGCGCGGAGGCGGCAGCGCGCAGCGCGCGGCTGTGCGGGGCGTCGGCGGCGGGCACGGTACCGTCGCATCGGGTGACCCCGAAGTCCACCGCGTCGCGCAGGTAGGCGGCGCTGTCCGCGTAGGCCTCGGCCATGGCCTGGTCGAGCGCCCGGCCGGCGCCCCGCGGCCAGAACAGCAGGCCGACGGCGAGGCTCACGGCGCAGCCGATCGCGACGTCCTCGATGCGCACGATGCCGACCCGCCAGCCGGTCGGCTCGATGATGTTGAACAGCAGGAAGATCGCGATCGTGAAGCCGGCCTGCCCGGCGGCGAAGCCCACGACGGCCGGGGCGAGCCCGGCGAACAGTACGGCGAGGGGTAGCAGCAGCCAGAACGCGGTGCGCTGGGTGCCGAGGACGGTGACGAGCGCGCCCCCGACGACGATGCCGGCGAACGTGCCGGCCAGCCCGCGCAGCGCCGTCTGCCCGGTGCTGAGCGCGTTGGACCGCAGGACCGCCATGGCACCGAGCACCACCCAGAACGAGTGCTCCACGCCGGTCAGCCGCGCCACGAGTACCGCGAGCGCCAGCGCCACCGCCACCCGCACGCTGTTGTGCAGCCAGACGGAGTGCGGCTCCAGGTGCGCCGCGGCCCGTTCCCGGGCGGCGTGCAGCGGGCTGCCGATGCCGCTGGGCTGCCAGCCGAGGACGCGCCGCCAGAGGGTACGGCGGTCGGCGGCCACGGTCAGCTCCACGTTCGCGGCGACGGCGGCGACCGCGAAGCTCACCTCCTGCGAGCGGAACCCGGGGTCGAGCGCGTCGGGCCGGCTCTCCCCCGTCGCCTCCCGCTCGACGTCCCGGCTCGCGGCGCGCAGGTCGGCGACGGCGCCGTGGAACCGGTTCGTGTCGCCGCCGCCGTCCAGCAGGTCCGCCGACTCGTGCAGCACGACGGCCGCGGCGAAGGCGGCTTTACAGGCGGCGGCGGTACCGCGCGGCGTCGTCAGCCGCCCGACGATCTCGCCGAGCCAGGTCAGCTCGTCGACCAGCCGCACCAGCGCCCGGGCGCCCGTGCTCAGCCCGGTCGGCCGGTACGGCGCGCCGTAGAAGTCCCGCTGCAGCGCGGTGACGGCGTGCTCGGCGCGCTCGGCCGCCCCGGCGACCTCTTCGGGCGACCCGCCGGGCAGCCCGAGCCCGGCCGCGCTCCCGGCCCGCAGCCGGTCGGCGAGCGCCGCGCACGCCTCGGCGACCCGCCCCCGCAGCGGGTCACTCACCGGCGCCGGCCACAGCACGGCGACCGCCACGACGCTGACCGCGACCGCGATCCCCCAGCCGCCGAGCCGCCCCGGGATGTCGGCGGGCGTACCGGACAGCGAGGACGAGAGGACGTACGGCAGCAGCATCGCCGTGGCCGCCCCGGCGAGCACCGAGCTGACCACGCCCGAGAACCACACCCCGAAGGCCACTCCCGCGGTGAGGATGACGTTGATCCAGGTGACGTCGGATGCGGCGGTACCGAGGGCGATGAACGCGGCCCCGACCACCCCGAGCGCCAGCTGCGCCCGGACCCGGTCGAGGATGGTCCCGCTGAAGTCCACGAAGAGCAGCAGGGCAAAGGCCCCGAACGCCGCGTACGTGGCCACGGTGGCGTCCACCCACATCCCGACCCCGAACGCGACGGGCATGACCAGCGCGGTCCGCAACGCCCGCCGCCCCGCGTTGAACCCGGAGTCCCGCCGCCGCACCCACTCGATGAGCCGCACCTAGGCATCGGAGCACGCGCACGGCCGCCATCAGGGTGACGAGAGGGGTGGCTTGCCCCCACGACAGCCCGGCGCCCGTCCGAGCGCTGGGGGCCGCGGCCCGGCCACGCCCGGCACGGCGCGGCGCGGAGGGCACGGCGCAGTCCGGGTGAAGACCGTGCCGTTGTCATCGCTGACCTCGATCAGGTCGCAGCGGAA
>NZ_JBEXCY010000043.1:0-18746 GCF_040605515.1 Dactylosporangium sp. NPDC005572
TGATGGCCGCGCGCCGCGGCAGGAACCCCGCCGGCCGCTACAAGATCTCACTCGGGCCTCGGCCTGCGCGGCGACCGGCTCGGGCAGCGCCCGCACCAGCTTGCCGAGCGCGCTGCCCACCGGGCCGGCCGGGTCCGCCGCGTCGTGGTGGCCGTCGAGCACGGCCATGACCAGGCCCAACGCCTCGGTCGCGGTGAACAGCAGCGGGGGCAGGCGCAGGCCGCGGCCGACCCGGTAGCCGCCGTACGGCCCGCGGACCGACTCGACCGGGATGCCCGCCTCGCGGAGGATCCCGACGTACCGCCGGGCCGCGCGCTCCGACACGCCCAGCTTGGCGGCGAGCCGGTCGGCGGTGATGCCGGGGGTGGCCTGGAGCAGCTCCAGGGCCAGCAGGGCGCGGGCGGTGGGAGACGGTTCCAATGTCGAGTCCCCCGATCCGGCAGCCAAACGTCCGGAATGCAGCCTAGCGTGGCCGGCGTGACACTTGAAGAACCCTCGGCGACGGCCGGCGAGGCCGAGCTGCTGCTGTTCGCGCTCGACCGCTCCCGCGCGCAGTTCGCCTGGAAGACCGGCGGGCTGGACGCCGCGACGCTGCGCCGGGCGTTCCCGCCGTCGGCGATGACGATCGGCGGGCTGCTCAAGCACCTGGCGCTCGTCGAGGAGCGGTACCGCCTCGACTTCAGCGGCGAGCCGCCGGGCCCGCCGCTCGACGCGCCCGAGGCGCGGGAGGACTGGGACTGGCAATGGCGCAGCGCGGCCGGCGACGCGCCCGAGGAGCTCTACGCCCTGTGGCGCGGCGCGGTCGAGCGGTCTCGCGCGTCGATGGCGAAGGCCCTCGGCAACGGCGGGCTCGACCAGCCGGCGAAGTGGACGACGTGGCCCGGCGGGGAGCGGCCGAACCTGCGCCGGATCCTGGTCGACCTGCACGACGAGTACGCCCGGCACGTCGGTCACGCCGACCTGTTCCGCGAGGCGGTCGACGGCCTGACCGGGGAGGACCCGCCCGGATAGCGCGGGCGGGCCCTCCCTTCCTACGGGGACCGGTGCAGGGTTCAGGGGAGGCTCACGGGCAGGCCGCGTCGGAGCCGGCGACGTTCACCGCGGTCCAGGCGGCGCGCACCGCGCGGTACTCCGTGGAGCAGTTGCCGTACAGGTCGGCGGCGGCGCGCAGCGTGTAGGCGCGGGCCGTGTTGGCCGGGTTCGAGCTGTTCACGTACGACGTGTTCGAGGTGAAGTACACGTCGAGGGCGCGGAACCAGATCTTCTCCGCCTTCGCGCGGCCGATGCCGGTGACGGCCGGGGCCGACCCGCAGACCGGGGAGGTGCCGAACGCGGTGGCGCCGGTGCCCTCGGCCAGGTTGAAGTAGAAGTGGTTGGCCGGGCCCGACGAGTAGTGGACGTCCTTGTTCTTGGTGGCCGTCGACCAGCAGCTGTCGGAGGAGCCGTCGAGCGACGGGTTGTACATGTACCGCAGCGGCGTCCCGTTGCCACGGATGTTGATCTTCTCGCCGACCTGGTAGTCGCCCGGGTCACTGGCGTTGGCCGCGTAGAACTCGACCATGTTGCCGAAGATGTCGCTGGTGGCCTCGTTGAGGCCGCCGGACTCGCCGGAGTAGGTCAGGCCGCCGGAGACGACGGCGCCGGTGACGCCGTGGCTCATCTCGTGGCCGGCCACGTCGAGCGAGACGAGCGGGCGGCTGTTGCCGGAGCCGTCGCCGTAGGTCATCCGCGAGCCGTCCCAGAACGCGTTCACGTAGGCGTTGCCGTAGTGCACCCGCGAGGGCACGCCCTGGCCGTTGCCGAAGATGCCGTTGCGGCCGTGGACGTTCTTGTAGTAGTCGAACGTCTTGGCGGCGCCGTAGTACGCGTCGACGCCGGCCGTCTGCCGGTTCGAGTTGGCGTTGGTGCCCCACGTGTTGTCGGCGTCGGTGAACAGCGTGCAGGTACCGCTGGTCCGGTTGTTCATGTCGCAGGCGGTGTTGCCGCCGTGGCTCGGGTCGCGCAGCTGGTAGGTCGTGCCGCTGAGCGTGGTGTCGATGCTGACGTTCCCGCTGTACAGCGAGCGCCCGGTCCCGAGCACCGTCTCGACCTCGTCCCACGAGCCGAGGACCTCGTTCGTCGTGGCGTCGGTGACGACGTGCAGCCGCGACGGCGTCTGGCCGTCGGCGGCCCAGCCCTCGACGACGCTCTCGTACGCGAGCCGGCCGACCCCGCTCGCCGCGTCGACGAGCAGCTGCGGCGCGACGGCCGCGGTCACCTTCCCGGCGAACGCCGAGCGGGCGGCCCGGGCCGCGGCGCCGGCGTCGACCTTCGGCACGGTGCTCAGCGACAGCGGGGCGGACAGGCTGTTCGAGGTGCCGGCGTAGGCGCCCTTGGCGTCGGTGTGCACGACGACGTCGCCGCCGTACACGCGCAGGCCGTGGTAGGTGCGGGTGTAGCGGGTGTGCGCGGCGCCGCTGGCGTCGACGGCGGTGCGGTACGCGGTGAAGACGTCCGCGGAGGACGCCTTGACGTCGGCGCGGTGGGCGGCGAGCGCCTGCCCGGTGCGGGCTTCGAGCGCGGGCGACGCGTGCGCGGCCCCGGGCGCGACCAGCACGGCCCCGGCGACCACAACGACGGCGATGGATCTCTTCATCGAGCCTCCCCTGACCTGGCGTAGGTGACGGGTCACGTCACGCATCGATGTATATCAGGGTATGAATATCTCGTGAAGCCCTCGCGGCAAGGTCATCCCGCCGCCGCCCGCTGTGCCGGCCATCCGTTCGGCGCCACCGCCATCGGCCGCACGTGCACTGACCGGGCAGGCCCCGCGGTGAGATGATCTGCCTGGCGGACCCAGGGAGGTGGCGTGCTGGTCAGCGACGTCATGACAGCGTTCCCGGCCTACATCCGGCTCGGCGCGACCATCCGGCGCGCCGCCGAGGTGGTGTGCGTGTCCGAGGTCGGGCAGCTGATGGTCCTCGACCACGACGGCCGGTTCGTCGGGTCGCTGTCCGAGGAGGACCTGGTCCGCGCGATGCTGCCCGGGTTCGACGACGTGACCGCCGCGGGCGGCACGCTCGCCGACGCGTTCCGGCTGTTCCTGGAGCGCGGCCGCACCCTCGCCGACCGGGTGGTCGACCCGCTCGTGGTCCGCGACGCGGCGACGGTCCGCTCGACCGACGAGCTCGCCCGGGCCGCGGTCGTGATGATCGACCGCGGGATCCGGCGCCTGCCCGTGGTCGACGACGGCGCGCTCGTGGGCACATTGTCGCGCGCCGACCTGTGCCGCGCGGTGATCTACCATTCCTGAGCTGCGGCTGGTCGTCACCGACCGACACACTCGAGAGCGCGTGGAACGGGTCTGCATGCTGCCGGCCACCCTCGGCCGTGGCAGCGGCGCGGCCGCCGTCGTGCTCGACGACCGCGACGTGTCCCGCCGCCACGCCCGGCTGGAGCTCGTCGGCGACGAGGTGGTGCTGACCGACCTCGGCAGCACGAACGGCACCTACGTCAACGACGAGCGGGTCGCGCGGCGCGTGCTCGCGCCCGGCGACCTGCTGCGCATCGGCCGGTTCGAGCTGGTGTGGGCGGTCGTCGACCCGGACGCGACCGCGTTCATCGACCCGGGCGAGCGGACCTCGCTGCGGCCGCTCGTGCCGCCCGCGTCGGCCGCCCGGCGGGTGGTCGAGGCGGCCGAGGCCCACAACCGCGCCGCCGGGCACGAGCTGGACGGCTTCCTGTCGCTCGCGCACGGGTTCCTGCCGGCCGAGCCGCCGCTGACGGCCTTCCCCGAGTCGCACCGGGCCTGGGACGAGATGACCGACCGGCTCCCGGAGCTGTTCCGGCGGCTGTCGCTGCGGCAGGCGTTCGACGCCCTGCCGGTGCTCGACGCCCGGCCGGAGGCGCTGCCCGACCGGTACCTGCTGCGCGCCTCGACGATGCTCGGCGTCTTCGCCCACGCATACCAGTACATGGCGGTCGAACCGCCGGCCGGGCTGCCGGCGTCGCTGCTGGGGCCGTGGACGATGGTCTCGCGCCGGCTGGGCAAGCAGGTCCCGGCGGTGTCGTACATCGACCTGTTCTTCTACAACTGGCGGCTGCGCGACCCGGCCGGCCCGCGGGCGCTGGACAACCTGGACCTGCTCGTGCCGACCTGGGACAACGCGGCGGAGCGGGTCTTCTACCTGGTCACCACCGAGTTCGCGATGGGGCTGACGCCGGTGCTCGGGGCGATGCTCGACGCGCAGGACGCCGTGGTCGCCGACGACCCGGTGGCCCTGGAGCGCGCGCTGCTCGTCGTCCTGGACCGGCTGCAGTACGTCACCCGCACGATCTATCCGCAGATCGACCCCAACCCGCGCGGCCGGCACCCGCTCGACCAGGTGCTGTGGGCCAAGACCGTCGGCACCGCCGGGGTGCCGATCTTCGACGGCGCGCCCAGCCCGAGCGGCACCGCGCAGCCGCAGATCCACGCGCTCGACGCGTTCCTCGAGCGGCAGGACTTCGGCTCGCTGGTCGGGCAGCAGAGCGTGTACCTCGCCGGCTTCTTCCCGCGCCACTGGCAGGAGCTGGTCGCGGCGCTGCGCGAGGTGTCGGTGCGCCGGTACGTCGAGGAGACCCGCAGCAGCACCCTGCGCGGCATCTACAACGCGGTGCTCGACGCCTACGTCGGCGACCGCGGCTGGATGGGCCTGCACCGCGTCAAGGCCTACGGCTTCCTCGAGGTGTCGTTCAAGGTCGGCCGGCAGGTGACGACCGGCGCCCGGTTCACCGGCCTGTTCAAGGACCGCACCTGGGACAAGGTCGACCACGAGCTGGCGGTGGTGCGCGACGAGCGCCGCGCGCCGGTCGGCCCGCCGGTGGTGTTCGGCACCGCGCGCCGGGGGCGGGTCGTCACCGGCGCGTCCGGCGCCTGGACCTGCCACCTGGAGATCGACGTCACCGGCCAGGGCGTGCACCACCGGCCCGGCGACCGGGTCGGCGTGCTCGCCGAGCACGACGACGACCTCGTCCGGCGGACGGTCGCGGCCCTGCAGGCCACCGGCGACGAGCTGGTGCCGCTGACCGCGCCGTGGCGGCGGGCGGTCGCCTGCCGGGCCGGGTTCGGCGACGTCGACGTGCTGCCGCTGCGGACGCTGGTGCGCTTCGCCCGGCTCCGGCCGGTCGGCCGGGAGGTCGCGAAGCGGCTCGCGCAGCTGTCCGCCATGGGGACCTGGCAGCGGGTCGTGGACGCCCGCATGGAGGACCAGTGGGAGCTGTGGGACGTCCTGAGCCTGCTGCACTCGGGCGGCTACGACGTCACCCGGCTGTGGAAGTCCGGCGCCGGCGACGACGAGGCGTTCTGCGCGGTGGTCCCGCCCGAGCCGTTCCGGCTGTACTCGATCGCCTCGGCGCCGCCGCCCGGGCAGCCGGCCGGCGCGCTGCGGCTGGTGGTCGCCGGCCTCGACTACGCCTCGCCCCGCACGCCGTGGTCCTACCCGCGCCAGCGGCGCGGCGCCGCCTCGCACTTCCTGCGCCGGGTCGCCGCCGAGGGCCGGCAGCGGCTGTCGCTGCAGATCGTCCCGACGCCCCGGTTCCGGCTGCCGGACGACCTGCCGGACAGCCCCGCCCGGCCGGTCGTCATGTTCGCCGCCGGCTCCGGCGTCGCCCCGTTCCTGAGCTTCGTCGAGGCCCGCACCGGCCTCGGCGCCGGCGCCGCCGGGGACCGGCTGTACCTGGGCCTGCGCACGCCGGAGGAGTACGTCGGGCAGCCGGTCCTGGACGCGGCGGCGGCCGCCGGCCGGCTCACGTTCTCCGTCGCGTTCTCCCGGGCCGACGCGGCCGTCGCCTTCGACGGCCGGCGCCACGAGGTGCGCGACGGGCGGCGGCACCGGGTCGACGACGCGATCCGCGCCGATGCCGACGCGCTGTGGGACCTGCTGCGCCCGACCGGCGACGGCGGCCGCGGCGCGCACGTCTACGTCTGCGGCAGCGCCCGCTTCGCCGCCGCCGTCGTCGAGGCGCTGACCGACGTCGTGCCCGGCGACGGCCGCGAGTTCGTCCGCCGGCTGGTCGCCGAGGAGCGGCTCGGCCTGGACGTCTTCACGACGTACCTGGGCCACGCGCAGCAGGGTCCCCGCTTCGAGGTGTCGGAGCTGGCCCGGCACAACACGCCCGAGCAGGGCTACTGGATGGCGATCGGCGGCGCCGTGTTCGACGTCGGCGAGTTCCTGCACCTGCACGTCGGCGGGCCGCACATCATCCGCAACCACGCCGGGCTCGACGCGACCGGCGCCTACCGCACGGTCCTGCACCACGTGCACGCGGAGATCGACGCGCAGCTCGCGATGTACCAGATCGGCCACCTGCGCCGGCTGCGGTTCGGCGCGCAGTGGGGCGTGGTGCTCACCGAGGAGGGCCTGCGTTCCCTGCCGCTGGAGGAGCTGTTCACGACCTGGGTGCGGTTCGTGTACCTGCTGGTCGGCATGGAGAACGCGCTGGCCGCCGACTACGGCTTCACGGCCGCGGTGACGACGGCGGGCGAGGACCCGGGCGAGCTGACCCCGTTCAAGGCCCAGTACGTCGTGGAGGCCCACCGGCGGTTCCTGGTCAGCTACCTCGACGGGCTGTTGAACGAGGACCTGCGCACCCTGTGGCAGCGCACGGTCGGCTTCTGCGACCCCGGCCTCGACGTGCGCACCTTCGACGCCGACGTGGCCGCGCTGTCGGCCCGGCCGTCCTTCGACGTCGTGCGCCACTCCGTGCCGGCCGTCCGGGACCTCGTGCTGTCCGGTGACGACCCGCACCGCGTCGCGGCGCTGTGCCGCGCCTACGAGCACGCCGACACGCACCTGCTGCACGCCCTCAAGGAGGCGGTACTGCAGGGCGTGCGGGCCTTCGAGGTCAACGAGGCGGATGTCGTCGAACGGGCGGGTGCCACCCTGCTCGACGCGGCCCGGGCGGCGCTGAGCGCGGTCGGGGTCTACTACGACCGCCTCGCCGACCGGACCCGCGCCCTCGGCATCACGCCGGAGGCCGGCCGGGAGCCCCCGATCCCGGACGACCGGGGCATCCCCGGCCACGGCGGCCCACTCCCCCTCCCCGGCTGAACCGCGCGGGCACAGCGGTCTCGCGTACCAAGAGGCCGAAACCGGATTCGAACCGGTGTGTCTCGTGTTGCAGACGAGCCCCTGACCTGACTCGGGCATACGGCCGTGCGTGCCCCCGGCTGGAATCGAACCAGCGCCTCGACCCTCGGAAAGTCGCACTCTGTCCGCTGAGCTACGAAGGCGTGCGGGTGGAGGGATTCGAACCCCCTCAGCGATGCAGCTGGTTTACAGCCAGCCCCGACTCTCCGACGTCGGCGCACCCGCGTGGTGACCTCCGGCCCCGTGGTCCGGTGGTCGCGTGCCCGCACCAGGTGTCGAACCTGGGCCCTCCGCCGTGTGAAGGCGGCGCTCTCCCCCTGAGCTACACGGGCTGGGGGCAGGGGTGGGATTCGAACCCACGGTTTCCGGCTTATGAGACCGGCGAGGACGGCCGAGCTCCTCTACCCTGCAAGCAGCGCGGACGGGATTCGAACCCGCACATGTCCCGGGTGAAAGCCGGGCGACTCTCCCGATTCGTCCACCGCGCCTGGTGGTCGTGCGACGTGCGTGCCCCCGGCGCGATTCGAACGCGCACCGTCGACGTCCTCAACGTCGTGCCTCTGCCGTTGGGCTACGAGGGCGTGAGCTGCGAGCGGAGGATTCGAACCTCCAACGTCCGGTTCAGAGCCGGATATGTTGCCGGGTTACACCAGCTCGCAAGGGGGCCCGCCGGGTGATGGCCGGCCGGCCAGGAGCAACGTCACTGTGAAGAACGGAGCGGCAACCGGGATTCGAACCCGGGACCTTCGCCATGGCAAGGCGATGCTCTGACCTGACTGAGCTACTACCGCGAGTGTGTACTGCGCACCGCCGACCGGATTCGAACCGGCGACCTCGGCCTCGACAGGGCCTTGCTCTGACCTGCTGAGCTACGACGGCGAGTGGGTCCGGGCGGGAACCGCTCCCCCCAGGGCGGTCCCCGACCCGGCACCGAGAGCGGTAGCGGGGACTCGAACCCCGTCGCGGCCTGCTTGGAAGGCAGGTGTCCTGCCGGTTGGACGACTACCGCACGTCAATCGAAACGTCGCCCGTCCGGGGGTTGAACCCGGTCTTCCGGAGTGAGAATCCGGGGGTCTACCTGCCTCAGCCTCACGGGCGATTGTTCTCGCGTGCCAAACCACTGTGGAATTGTCAATGAACGCAGGTTTCATCGCGAATTCGCGGGTCGCGAATCCGGGTGGGAATTGCGCAAAGAAAAGCCGCCCGGTCCCCGGCGGGGAGGGCGGCGGTCGCGTCGCTGACGGGCTGTCAGCCGCTCCACCGACCCCGGGCCGGTCCGTATTCACCGAGCTCACAGACATACACATAGCGGAGATCGCCGCCGAGCTGCCGGGTTTGCCGTCCCATGACCGATCTCCTTTCGCTTCTCTGTGTGCTGCCGTTGGTGAATACACTACGCACGATCCACCGCCCGCACAATCCTATTTATCGTCCGCCATCAGACCGCACTGATATGCGATGGCCACCGCCTGCGCCCGGTCCCGCGCGCCGATCTTCGCCAGAATGCGTTTCACGTGCGTCTTCGCGGTCGATTCGGCGATGGCGAGCAGGCCGGCGATCTCGGCGTTGGACCGGCCACCGGCGACCAGCCGCAGCACCTGCCTCTCCCGGTCCGTGAGCAGGTCGGTGAGCTCGCGCAGCCGCGGGTCCGCCGCGGGCCGGCCCTGGTCGCGCACGAACCGGGCGACCAGGTCGCGGGTCACCGCCGGGTCGAGCAGCGCCTCGCCGAGGGCCACCGTCCGCACCGCGTCGATGAGCCGCTCGGGCGACGCCCGCTTGAGCAGGAAGCCGCTGGCCCCGGCCCGCAGGGCACCCCAGACGTACTCGTCGTGCTGGAACGTGGTCAGCACCAGCACCCGCGACGGCAGCCCGGCGGCGACGATGCGGCGGGTCGCCTCGACGCCGTCGATGCCGGGCATGCGCACGTCCATGAGCACGACGTCGGGCCGCAGGTCGCGGCAGGCGGCGACCGCCGCGAGGCCGTCGCCGACCTCCCCCGCGACCGCGATGTCCCCGGCGGTGCCGAGCACGACCGCCACCCCGGCCCGCAGCAGGGCGTCGTCGTCGGCGATCACGACCCGGATCACGGCTGCACCGGCAGGACGACCGGCAGGACGACATGGACGCGGAAGCCGGGGTCGGTGCGTTCGAAGGCGGCGGTACCGCCGAACAGCGCCGCCCGTTCGGCGATCCCCAGCAGGCCGCGGCCCTGCTGATACACCTCGGGTCCGGACCGCCCGTCGTCACGCACCTCGATGTCGAGCGCGTCGGCGGCCCGGCGGACGGTGACCGTGGCGGTGTCAGCGCCCGCGTGGCGGACGGTGTTCGTGAGGGCCTCCTGGACGATGCGGTACGCCGACACGTCCAGCGTGCGCGGCAGCGGGCTGTCCGGGACGTCGAGCCGGACGGCCAGCCCGGTTCGCCCGAGCCGCTCGGCGAGCCGGGGCAGGTCGGCCAGTCCGGGCGCCTCCCCGGACGCTTCCTCGGACGGCCCCGACGGACCGGCCCGCAGCAGGCCGAGCACCCGGTCGAGCTCGTCGAGGGCGTCGCGGCCGGTCTGTTCGACGGTGCCGAGCAGGGCCCGGGTCTGCGCCGGGTCGGTGTCGAGGACCCGGCGGGCGGCGCCAGCCTGCACGAGCATGAGGCTCAGCGTGTGGCCGACGAGGTCGTGCAGCTCGCGGGCGATGCGGGCGCGCTCGTCGGCGACGACCTGCTCGCGCAGCAGCTGCCGGGCATCCTCCCGGTCGTCCTGGCGGCGGGCGGTGAGGTACCCGAGCGCCCACGCCAGCAGCCAGAAGCACACCACGCCGGCCGGGATCGCCGCCGACACCGGGTGCAGGCGGGTGAAGTACGCGGCGATGCCGGCGACGGCGAGCGGCGGCGCCAGCAGCGCGCGCCGCCGGGTCGCGTACAGGCCGGCCGAGTAGAGCCCGACGATGTTGGCGTACGGCGCGATCGTGCCCTCGCCGACCAGCAGCGCGTCGACGGCGACGGCGGCGGTGCCGACGGCGTAGGCGGCGACCGGCCAGCGCCGGCGGGCCGCGAGGGGCGCGGCGATGACCAGGGCGAGCGGCGCGGCGAGGGCCATGGGCGCGCCGCCGAGCGCCCGCTCGACGAGGAGGGCCACGAGGAACCCCAGCGCCAGTGCCGGATCGACCGCTCGCCGCATGCCTCTCATGGCATCACACCACGAGCCGCAGGATCAGCACCGAGAGGAGCACGCTTTGCGCGGAGTGCGCGATGATGCTGATCCAGGCGCTGCGGTAGCGCTTGACGGCCCACGCCTGCAGCGCGCCGGTGGCGGCCGCGCCCGGCATGCTCCACGGCTGGTGCAGGTGGTACGCGCCGAACAGCAGGGCGTTGACGACCCAGTCGAAGCGGCCGAACGCCCCGTTCATCCGCGGCAGGAGCACCCCGCGGAACAGCAGCTCCTCCCCCAGCACGGTGTTGAGCGTGAACTGCACCAGGCACAGCGCGAACAGCGGCCAGTTGCCCTGGAACAGCTCGTGCCCGGCCGGCGACTCGAGGAACGGCCCCATGGCCCGGCTGTCCGGCCCGTCGAGGTGGACCGGCAGGAACTCCAGCACCGCGGTCCCGGCGAGCACCCCGAGCGTGACCCACCAGTGTGGACGGTGCAGCCACAGCCGGTCCCGCACCGACCCGCCCTCGCGCCGCACGAGCAGCACGACGAGCAGGAACTGCCAGAAGAGCCCGATGGTGTACCCCACGAGCAGCGCGACGGCGAACCGGGACCGTCCAGCCGGGTCGCCGGGATCGGCGAGCGCGGGCACGACCACCCACGCGATGAGCCCCATCGGCAGCGCCGCGGCGGCCCACACCCCGAGAATCTTGGGAATCGAGTACTGTCTCATGCCCGCCGAGGCTCCCAGCATCGACGCGCGTGCACGTCCACCGCGCGGGGTCGGCCCGGCTACCCCACCGGAGGTACGGCCCCTGAGCCGCGCCCCCTGGTCCCCCCGACGCCGGGTCAGGCGGCCAGGGCGTCCACGATGCGTTTGGCGGAGCCGGCCAGGCCCCACTGGTGGGCCAGGTCGAGGAGGCGGTCGGGGTCGGCCGGGGACGACGGGAGCTTGGTCTCCACGGCGCCGACCGGGGCCGTCTTCGACACGGCCACCACGTCGCGGGCCGCGGCCAGGTAGTCACGGCCGGCGACGATCTTCGCGCGCAGGCCCGCGGCGAATCCGGCCGCCGGGTCGTCGAGGGCGGCCAGGATGCCGTCGAGACTGCCGTGGCGGTCGACCAGGCGGGCCGCGGTCTTCTCGCCCACCCCGGTGACGCCGGGCAGGCCGTCGCTGGGGTCGCCGCGCAGGGCGGCGAAGTCGGCGTAGCCGCCGGCCGGGACGCCGTACTTCGCGTGGACCGCCGCGTCGTCCATGACCTCGAGCTTGGCGACGCCGCGCCCGCAGTACAGCACCCGCACCTGACGCTCGTCGTCGATGACCTGGAAGAGGTCGCGGTCGCCGGTGGCCACCTCGACCGGGCCGGGCTCGCGGGCGGCGAGCGTGCCGATCACGTCGTCGGCCTCGAAGTCCTCGGCGCCGGCGGTGGCGATGCCGAGCACCTCCAGGAAGTCGAGGATGATCGGGATCTGCGCCTCCAGGGCGGCGGGCACCTCCTCGCCGCCGGCCGGGGTGAGGCGGTGCGCCTTGTACGACGGCAACAGGGCCACCCGCCACGCCGGGCGCCAGCTCAGGTCGAGGCAGCACACCATGCGGTCGGGGTGCCGGCCGCGGATGAGGGTCGACAGCATGTCGAGAAAGCCGCGCACGGCGTTGACCGGGGTGCCGTCCGGGGCCTTCGCCGCGGACTCGGGCACGCCGAAGTACGCGCGGAAGTAGAGGCTGGCGGAGTCGATCAGCAGGAGGGGGCGGGCATCCACCCGGCCAGCCTACTCATCTGAGCACGTGGACGCGGGTCGCCGTGCCGGTCGTGCTCGTGTGCCGCTGCACGAGGTCGGCCAGGTAGTGGACCATCACCAGGCCGTTGCCGCGGCGGGCCGGCGGGCGGAGGCGGCCGGCCATGACGTCGGTGCAGTGGCCGAAGTCGCGGACCTCGCACACCACCCGCTCGGCGTCGTGCCAGGTGCGCAGGGTGCCGGCGCCGCCGCCGTGGACGATGCTGTTCGTGGCCAGCTCGTTGACGGCGCTCTGCAGGTCGACGATGCGGGCGGGCAGCAGCCCGGCGTCGAGGCCGGCCTCGGCGGCGGCCCGGCGGACCTTCACCAGGTCGGGCAGCTCGAAGCGCAGGGTGGTGGCGCCGGCCGGCGGCTCGGCGAGCGGCACGTTGTAGGCGGCGGCGATGCCGTAGGGGTCGTAGGCGTCGCTGCAGCGGACGGCGCCGTCCTCGACCACGGCCGGGTGGGTGGCCCACGCGTCGCGCACGCGCCGGCGGCTGAGCGCGCTCGTGTCGTACGGGCAGAGGATCGCCGCCTCCCGCCCGGCGAACGCGACGTTGATCATCGCCTCGTGCTGGACGCAGGCCGGGTACTCCTCCGCGGTGCGCGCCGACCAGATCGGCTCGCCGATGATGCGCACCCGGCGGCCGGGGTGCTCGTCCACGAACCTGCTGAGGATCCACGGGATGATCCGGCCGGGGTTGCGGCCGGCCTCGGTCATGTCCCGGAAGGTCACCAGGTCGGCGAACGCGCCGAGCCGCTCCTGCAGCAGGGCGAGGTTGGCGGGCGGGGCGGCGACCAGCATCGGCTCGTCGGCGGAGACGCCCTCGTAGATGAACTTCATGGTGCCGTCGAGGTAGCCCGCGGTGTCGTGGTAGAGGAGCGCCTGATGGACGAACGGGTCGCCGACCCGGCCGCCACCGTGCGACACGCCTGCTGCGGTCATGGAGATGCGCTGCTCATCCCGATCGGACACGGTTACTCAACGTTCCAGGTCAGATTACGCCACCCCGTCACTACCGGCACCCATTCATTCACATGACACCCGATAGGCTTGCGGTCGTGGTCCACGAGCAACGACTCGCCGCCGCGCAGCGCGCCATGTCCGAGGCGGGCCTCGACGCCCTGCTCATCCCGCCGAGCGCCGACCTGCGGTACCTGACCGGGTACGACGCGCACGCCCTGGAGCGGCTCACCCTGCTGGTCCTGCCTGCGCAGGGCGCGGCCACGCTGGTCGTGCCCCGGCTGGAGCGCCCGGCCGCCGAGGCGCAGGCCGCCGGGGTGGCGTTCGCCGACCATGCGGACGGCAGCGATCCGTACCCGCTGGTCCGCGCCGCCCTCGGCGGCGCCGGCGGTGCCTTCGGGGGTGCCCGCGCGGTCGGCCTGGGCAACCGGATGTGGGCCGAGCAGGTCCTCGCCCTGCGGGCGGCGCTGCCGGAGGCCGAGCAGCGCCTCGCCGGTGCCGTGCTCGCCGGGCTGCGGCTGCGCAAGTCGCCGGAGGAGGTCGCGGCGCTGCGCCGGGCCGGGCAGGCCATCGACGCGGTCCACGCGCGCATGGGCGAGTGGCTGCGGGCCGGGCGCACCGAGGACGAGGTCGCCGCCGACATCGCGGTCGCGATGCGCGAGGCCGGCCATGCCACCGTCGACTTCACGATCGTCGCCGCCGGCCCCAACGGCGCCAGCCCGCACCACGGGACCTCCGACCGGGTGATCGGCCGGGGAGAGCCGGTCGTCGTCGACATCGGCGGGCGCATGCCCGACGGGTACTGCTCCGACTCGACCCGCACGTACTGCGTCGGCGAGCCGCCCGCCGAGTTCCGCGAGTATTACGCGGTGCTGCACGAGGCGCAGCGGGCCGCGGTCGCCGCGGTGCGCCCGGGCGTGACCGCCGAGGCGGTCGACGCGGCCGCCCGCGACGTCATCGCCGCCGCCGGCTACGGCCCGGCGTTCCTGCACCGCACCGGGCACGGCATCGGCCTCGACGGGCACGAGGACCCGTACATCGTGGCCGGCAACACCGCGCCGCTGGAGCCCGGGATGGCCTTCTCCGTCGAGCCCGGCATCTACCTCGCCGGACGGCACGGCGCCCGGATCGAGGACATCGTCGTGTGCACCGCCGGCGGCGTCGAGCGGCTCAACATCATCGACACGGACCTGGTCGTCGTCTAACCGCTTGCCCGGCGGGTTACTGTCTCCAGCGTGGAAGAGACCGATCGCTCGATCGTGGCGGCGCTGGCCGTCGACGGTCGCCTGTCCTACACCGACCTGGCCGAGCGGGTCGGGCTGTCGGTGTCCGCCGTGCACCAGCGGGTGCGCCGGCTGGAGCAGCGCGGCGTCATCAAGGGCTACGCGGCGAAGGTCGACCACGACGCGCTCGGCCTCTCGCTGACCGCGTTCGTCGCGATCCGCCCGCTCGACCCGTCGCAGCCCGACGACGCGCCCGACCGGCTCGCCAAGCTGCCGCAGATCGAGTCCTGCTACTCGGTGGCCGGCGAGGACTTCTACATGCTGCTGGTGCGGGTCGAGAACCCGTTGGCGCTGGAGCGGCTCCTGCAGGAGATCCGCTCCGCGGCCAACGTCACGACCCGCACGACGGTCGTGCTGTCCACGCCCTACGAGATGCGCCCTAACGTGCGGCTTCCCTGATCGCCTCCAGCACCTGCGGGGTGTCGGCGAGGTTCTGCAGGGTCACGTGGGCGCCGGCCGTGGTCAGCTCCTCGACGCTGAAGCGGCCGGTCGCCACGGCGACCACGCTCGCGCCGGTGCTCAGGGCGGCCTCGACGTCGAGCGGGGTGTCGCCGACGAGGACCGTCCGCCGGCCGGGGAAGCGGCGGCGGTGGCGCATGGCGGCGGCCATCCGGGCGTTGTGGACGAGGTGGCCGCGCACGGTGTCGCTCCACCCGTAGGCGCCGGCGTCGAGGTCGAGGTACTTCGTGAGTCCGAACGGCCCGAGCTTCACCTCGGCGATCCGCCGGGCGTTCCCGGTCAGCAGCGACTGCACGGCCGGCGTCTCGCTGATCGCGAGCAGCGCCTCGTGGCTGCCCGGCAGGGCCCGCCCGCGGATCGGCAGCAGGTGGGCGAGCTCGTCGATCGCCGCCTCGGCCGCCTCCCGCAGCGGCTCGAGGTGCTGCTCCGGCCCGGTGACGCCGTTGAGCCGCAGCATGTCCAGGGCGATCGCCCGGTCGGTCCGGCCGGCCATCGGGGGCTGATGCTCCACCGCCCGCCCGAACAACCGCAGGAAGGCCAGGTCGAAGGCCTCACGTCCGATTCCGTCGACGTCGACCAGCGTATGATCGACGTCCCAGAGCACCAGCAAGCCGTCCACGCGGTGAAGCGTAGCGGTACTCGCCGTTTCCGTTGTGAAACGGTCCGTTAAGGCACAATGAGCGGGTGGGCGAGATCGTGGTGGTGCGGCACGGCCAGACCGAGTGGAGCGCCAACGGGCGGCACACGTCGGTGACGGACCTCGACCTGACCCGCGACGGCGAGGACCGGGCCCGCGGGCTGGCCCGCGCGCTCGCGGCGCGGCCGTTCGTGGCGGTGGTCAGCAGTCCCCGCAAGCGGGCCCGGCGCACGGCCCAGCTGGCCGGGCTCACCGTGACCGACGTCGACGGCGACGTCGCCGAGTGGGACTACGGCGACTACGAGGGGCTCACGACGAAGGACATCCGGGCCGGGCGCCCCGACTGGGACCTGTGGACCGACGGCTGCCCCGCGGGTGAGTCGCCGGAGCAGGTGACCATCCGCCTCGATCGATTTCTGGCCAAGGTGCGGCCGATGCTCGCGCTGGGCGACGTGGCCGTCGTCAGCCACGGGCACGCCTCCCGGGCCCTGGCCGCCCGCTGGGTCGGCGAGCCGGTGGCGTTCGGCGCGCGGCTGAGCCTGGACACCGCGACGGTCTCGGTGCTCGGCCACGAGCACGAGGTGGAGTCGCTGCGCTCCTGGAACGCTAGTCCGCACTGACGCGGACGGGGTCCACGCGCCAGATCCTGTCGCAGTACTCGCGCACGGTCCGGTCCGAGGAGAAGAACCCGGTGCGCGCGGCGTTGAGCACCGACATGCGGGTCCAGCGGTCGCGGTCCTGCCACACCCTCGACACCTCGTCCTGGCACTCGACGTAGGCGCGGTAGTCGGCGAGGGCGAGGTACTCGTCGCGGCCGAGCATCGCGTCGACCACCGGGGCGAAGAGGGCCCGGTCGCCCTTGGCGAACACGCCCGAGGCGATCGCGTCGACGGCGGCGCGCAGCTCCGGGTCGCGCTCGTAGAACGCCCGCGGGTCGTAGTGCCGGCGCAGGTCGGCGGCCTGCTGCGTGTCGAGGCCGAACAGGAAGAAGTTCTCCGCGCCGACCCGATCACGGATCTCGATGTTCGCACCGTCCAGGGTGCCGATCGTGACGGCACCGTTGAGGGCGAGCTTCATGTTGCCGGTACCGGAGGCCTCCTTGCCGGCGAGCGAGATCTGCTCCGACAGGTCGGCGGCCGGGATGATCACCTGCGCGCGGCTCACGTTGTAGTCCGGCAGCAGCACGACCTGGAGGTGCCGGGACACCACGGGGTCGGTGTTGACGGTCTCGGCCACCGCGTTCACCAGCCGGATGAGCAGCTTCATCGCGTGGTACCCCGGGGCCGCCTTCCCGCCGAACAGCACGGTCCGCGGGACCATGTCCATCTCCGGCATCTCCCGCAGCCGGTTGAACAGCGTGATGACGTGCAGCAGCTTGAGGTGCTGGCGCTTGTACTCGTGGAACCGTTTGATCATCACGTCGCACAGCGCCTCGGGGTCGATGACGACGCCCGTCGACTTCTCCACCTGGTTCGCGAGCTCGATCTTGTTGAGCCGCTTCACCTCGCGCCAGCGCTCCAGGAACGCCGGGTCGTCGGCCGCCCCCGCGAGGCCGTCGAGGCGCTCCAGGTCGGTCAGCCACGCCTCGTCGCCGAGCCGCTCGGTGATGAGCTCCGACAGCTGCGGGTTGGCCAGCCGTACGAACCGCCGCGGGGTGACCCCGTTGGTGACGTTGTGGAACTTCTGCGGCCACAGCTCGGCGAAGTCCCGCAGCGTGGTCTCGGTCAGCAGCCTGGTGTGCAGCTCGGCGACCCCGTTGACGGCGGTGCTGCCGACGACCGCGAGGTGCGCCATCCGGACCCGCTTCTCCGGCTCCTCCTGGATGATCGACAGGCGGCGCATCTTGTCCAGGTCGCCGGGGTAGGTGGCGACGACCTCCTGCATGAAGAAGTGGTTGATCGAGTAGATGATCTCCATGTGCCGCGGCAGCAGCCGCTCCAGCAGCGCCACCGGCCAGGTCTCCAGGGCCTCCGGCAGCAGCGTGTGGCACGTGTAGTTGAAGGTCCGCTTCGTGATGGACCAGGCCAGGTCCCAGTCGAGCTTGTGCTCGTCGACCAGCAGCCGCATCAGCTCGGTGATCGCCATGACCGGGTGGGTGTCGTTGAGCTGGATGACGACCTTCGCCGGGAACGCGTCCCAGCCGGTGTTGCGCAGGCGGTACCGCCGGATGATGTCCCGCAGCGAGCACGCGACGAGGAAGTACTGCTGCTTCAGGCGCAGCTCCCGGCCCTGCTCGGTGCTGTCGTCGGGGTACAGCACCTTGCTGATGTTCTCGGCCCGGACGATGTCCTCGACGGCCTCCTTGTACAGCCCGGCACCGAAGCGGCTCAGGTCGAACGACTCGCGGCTGGCCCGCGCCTGCCACAGCCGGATGATGTTGACCGTCTGCGTCCCGTACCCCGGCACGAGCATGTGGCTCGGCTCCCCGCGCACGGTCTCCCCCGGCGTCCACTGCCGGCGCAGCCCGCTCGGGTCGTCGAGCGCCGGCGCGGTGGTGCCGTAGAACCCGACGACCTGCCGGTCGTCCGGCGCCGGGAACTCCCACGGGTTGCCGTAGAACGTCCAGTCGTCGGGCCGCTCGACCTGCGCCCCGTCGCGGAAGCCCTGCTTGAAGATGCCGAACTCGTACCGGATGCCGTAGCCCACGGCCGGGATGTCGAGCGTCGCCATGGAGTCGAGCAGGCACGCCGCGAGCCGCCCGAGCCCGCCGTTGCCGAGCCCCGGCTCGACGTCGAACGCCTCCAGCTCCTCCAGCGACACGCCGAGGTCCTCGGCGATGGGCCGCACGAACCGCTCGGTCCCGGTGTACAGCAGGTTCTGCCGCAGCTGCCGCCCGAGCAGGTACTCGGCCGACAGGTAGTACACGAACCGCGGGTTGGCCTCGTAGTGCGCGGCCGCGGTCCGGGCGAACCGCCCGACGAGCCGGTCCCGCACCGTGACCGCGAGCGTGTGATACCCGTCGGGCCCGCTCGCGGACTCGAGGGTCGTGCCCCGCTGGTAGTACAGGTTGCTGATCAGGTCCTGTTCGAACGCTTCGAGCGTCCCGCCAACAGCACGCATCTTGGGCCGGGGCCGAGCATCGGTCACCACCCTAGTATCTCCCGCCACGGACCCCGCCCGCCCCGAAACCCACGCCAGCACGCTGAGCCCGACATTCCGGAAATGCCCCCCAGCGGGATGCACTGACCTCGCACCCCACCATGATCAAGGGCACGGAATGGCTGTCATAACAACCAAAAGTTTCCCTGGATCATGACTCCCGTTAGCCACCCACCCGGCCACAGCGAGATGACCACCCACCCACACGAAACCCAAGCCCGCACGGGAGCCGCCCCACGCGGGAGCCGCACCACACGAAAGCCACGCCACACGAAAGCCA
>NZ_JBEXCY010000043.1:18846-66436 GCF_040605515.1 Dactylosporangium sp. NPDC005572
CGCCGCACGAAAGCCACGCCGCACGAAAGCCACGCCGCACGAAAGCCACGCCGCACGAAAGCCACGCCGCATAAGAACCACGCCGCATAAGAACCACGTCCACAGGAGCCACGCCCGCGGGGGGAGTCCGTTGGGCGACCTCAGCCGGACACATCCGAAATATCGCCCGGATTCCCAGTGGCAGGCGGGTGCGGTCCGTGATCGATGGAGAGTTCTGGCTGTCATGGCAACCAGAACTCGCCATCGATCATGGAGTCGGCCGGATGTCGCCCGCCGGGGCCGACCTGAACGCCACAAACCCGCCAGTAGCGGAGAACGGAGCCCAGGCCGCCGCGTCGACGTGGGCGAGCCCGACACGCAAGCGCCGCCGTCGGCCCCAGGTGACGCGGGCCCGCCGGCGGCGGTTGGAGGAGGCTCTGGGTTAGCGGCCGCGTTGGCGGCGGGCGTCGGCGATGCCGTTCGCGGCGCGGGCGGCGAAGGCCTGGGCGGCCTTGCCGCCGCCGTTCGGGTACGTCGGGGCCGAGCCGGAGCCGACGGCCGGGGACGGGGTCGGGGTGCTAGCCGACGTCGTGGAGCCGCCGAAGACCGGGCCGGCCGCGGCGTTGCGCATGGCCTGGCCGGACGCGATCTTGTCGTGGACCGCCTTCGCCTCGGCCTGCTCGCGCTCCGACGGGACGGCCATCACGGCGCTCGCCAGGGCGATGACCACGACCAGGACGAACAGGACGATCGGGGCCAGGAACCAGTTCACGTCCACGCCCGGCACCGGCTCGACCGCCTGGTCCAGGTGGACGTGCATCGCGGCCATGCCCGTGTAGTGCATGCCGCAGACGGCGACGCCCATGACCGCGGCGGCGGCGAGCGTGGCCGGGATGCCGCGGACCACGACCGTGAACCACAGCGCGACCGTCGCGGCGACCACGGCGATGGCGTAGGAGGCCAGGTAGAGGTTGTTCTGGTACTCGAACGTGCCGTTGATCTGCATCGCCGCCATGCCCGTGTAGTGCATGAAGGCGACGGACACGCCGGTGATCGGGCCGCCGAGCAGGACCTTCCACAGCTTCGGCTTGCCCAGGCCCACGATGAACAGGCCGATGCCGACCGTCACGACGGCGATGAAGAAGCTCGCCACCGTGATCGGCACGTCGTAGCGCAGCGGCGAGCCGGTCACGCTGAAGCCGACCATGGCCATGAAGTGCATGACCCAGATGCCGGTGCCGCCGATCGACCACGCGGCCAGCACGAGCAGCCAGGCCCGCCGGCGGGTGTCGGTCGCGGCGCGGGCGCGGGCCGTGCTCACCAGGCCGAGGAGGCAGCCGAGGAAGGACATGGCGTAGGCGAAGATCGGGGTGATCGCGCCATACGTGAAGTGGTGCAGTTGACCCACGGATAACCCTCCCGCGCCGAGCGGCTGTGCACGACCGGCACAAACCGGCGTGTGCATCATTGCGGATTCGAACGGCTTTTCCTAATCACAAGAGGTGAAACTTCGCTCCGTGATCAACCCATGACGCTGTACGCCAGAACGCCACGTGTCACCGCCGTCATCGCCTGCCGCGCGGTGCGGCGGACGCCCTCCGGCGCCCCGGTCGCGTCGGCGAGCTGGCCCAACAGGTCGAGCACCTGCCGGGACCAGCGCACGAAGTCGCCGGCGGGCATGTCGCCGTCGAGACCGTGCACACTGCCGAGCACCTTGGTCAGCGACTCCCCGCGCGCCCAGCGGTACATCGGCCACACGAATCCGAGGTCGAGCTCCCGGGTCAGCTGCAGGCCCCGTGAGTCCTCGTCCTCGCGCAGCTCGGCCCACAGCGAGAGGGTCTCGTCGACGGCTTCGGTGACCCCGCCCCGCGGGACCGACGCGCGGTCCTCGGCCTCCCGCCGAGCCTCGTAGACCAGGACGCTCGCAGCGGCGGCGAGCTCGGCCGGGTCGAGCTTGTCCCACACGCCCCGGCGCAGGCACTCGGCGACGAGCAGGTCGGTCTCGGACCAGATCCGGGCGAGCGTGCGCCCGGCGTCGGTGACGCTACCCTCGGTGGTGAGGTACCCCCGGTCGGTGAGCAGCCCGCACACCCGGTCGAAGGTGCGCGCGAGCGACCCGGTCCGGCTGGCCACCTTGCCCCGCAGCGCCTCGGTGTCGCGCTCGAGGCGGTGCCGCCGCTCCGCCCAGCGGGCGTGCTCCTCCCGGTCCGGGCAGCGGTGGCACGGGTGCCGGCGCATGGAGGCCCGCAGCGAGTCCAGCTCGGCGTCGTCGGCAGCCGGGGTGTTGCGGGACCGGCCGTGCCGCCGGTCGGCGGGGTCGAGGTCGAGGCGGTGCAGGGCCGCGGCCAGGTCCCGGCGGTCCTGGGCGGAGCGGTAGTTGAACTGCTTCGGCACCCGGACCCGGCCGAGCGGCTCGACGGCGCTGGTGAAGTCGGCGCCGGAGATCCGCCCGGCCCAGCGGTCCTCGGTGAGCACGAGCGGGCGCGGCTCGCCGAACCCGCGGCCGCCGACGCCCGGGTCGATGACGATGGCGAGGCCGGAGCGCCGGCCGGTGGGCACCCGGATGACGTCACCGGGGCGCAGCCGCTCCAGGGACTCCAGCGCCGCGGCCCGCCGCTGCTGGGCGCCCTGGCGCGCGATCGCCCGTTCCCGGTCCGCGATGGCCACGCGGATCCCGAAGTACTGCGAGAAATCCCCGAGATGGCAGGCCATCTCCCGCTCGTAGGTCGCCATCGTGTCGGCGTTGCGCTGCACCTGGCGGGCCAGCCCGACGACCGAGCGGTCGGCCTGGAACTGCGCGAACGAGCTTTCGAGCAGCTCGCGGGCGGCTGCCGACCCGACGCTGCCGACGAGGTTGACCGCCATGTTGTACGAGGGCCGGAAGCTCGACTTCAGCGGATAGGTGCGCGTGGAGGCCAGCCCGGCCACGTGCCGCGGGTCGACCTCGGGTGCCCAGACGACCACGGCGTGCCCCTCGACGTCGATGCCGCGGCGGCCGGCCCGGCCGGTGAGCTGCGTGTACTCCCCCGGCGTCAGGTCGACGTGCGCCTCGCCGTTGAACTTGACCAGCCGCTCCAGCACCACGCACCGGGCCGGCATGTTGATGCCCAGCGCGAGGGTCTCCGTGGCGAACACCGCCTTGACCAGGCCACGGACGAACAGCTCCTCGACGACCTCCTTGAACGCCGGCAGCATGCCGGCGTGGTGCGCCGCGAGGCCCCGCTCGAGGCCGTCGAGCCACTCCCAGTACCCCAGCACCTGCAGGTCGTCGGCCGGGATGTGCTTGGTGCGGGTCTCGACGATCGCGCGGATCTCGGCCCGCTCGTCCGGCCCGGTCAGGCGCAGCCCGGCCCCGAGGCACTGCTGGACGGCGGCGTCGCAGCCGGCGCGGCTGAAGATGAACAGGATGGCCGGGAGCAGCCCCTCGTTGTCGAGCCGCTCCACGATCTCCGGGCGGTGCGGCCCGGTCCACCGCCGCCCGCGCCCGCGCCGCATGTCGCCGGCGAGCTCGACGCGTCGCAGCATCTCCCGGTGGTACCGCAGCAGCTCCGGATGCACGTCGTGCTTCTGCGCGGCCTCGGCGTCGTGGAAGAGGTCGAACATCCGCTTCCCCACGAGCATGTGCTGCCACAGCGGGACCGGCCGGTGCTCGCTGACCACGACGGTGGTCTCCCCGCGCACGGTGACCAGCCAGTCGGCGAACTCCTCCGCGTTGGACACGGTGGCCGACAACGACACCAGCGTCACCGACTCGGGCAGGTGGATGATCACCTCTTCCCACACGGCGCCGCGGAACCGGTCGGCGAGGTAGTGCACCTCGTCCATGACGACGTACGACAGCCCCTGCAGCGTCCCCGACCCCGCGTACAGCATGTTGCGCAGCACCTCGGTGGTCATGACCACCACGGGCGCGTCGCCGTTGATCGCGTTGTCGCCGGTGAGCAGCCCGACCCGGTCGGAGCCGTAGCGCTGCACGAGGTCGTTGTACTTCTGGTTCGACAGCGCCTTGATGGGCGTCGTGTAGAAGCACTTACGCCCCTGTCGCAGCGCCAGGTGGACGGCGAACTCCCCGACGACGGTCTTGCCGGCCCCGGTGGGCGCGCAGACCAGCACGCCCGTGCCGCGCTCCAGCGCCTCGCAGGACTCCGCCTGGAACGGGTCGAGCGCGAACTCGAGCTCTTCGGTGAACTCGGCCAGCGCCGGGTGCCGCGCCACGTCCTCGGCCCGCAGGCGGGCCGCCTGGTACCGGTCGGCTGGGCTCAGATCCACGTCCTCGGTACCACTCACAGGACCAAGGCTAAGGCCTGTTCATAATTCCGGCGAAAGTGCCGGGCTATGTCGCAGTCCGGGGTGTGCGCCCCGTCGTTCCGGCGTGGCCGCCGACGTTGCCGCCTGCGCCTCATCCGGGGTGGTCGGGGGCACCGGCCGAAGGTGTCGGCTCGTACCGGTACTTCGCCGAGCACGCCGGCCGTCGCCACCCGATCGGGGTCGCTGGGGCTGCGCTGCGGCCGCCGAGGTCGCGCACCGGGACGGCGCGCTCCGGGACGGTGGGGTTCCGCATGACTCGGACAGGGCTCCTTGTAGCCCTTTGTTGATGGCCTCGACGCCGAAGGCGGCGAGGGAGACGCGGGCGGCAGACCAGTCAACGTGGGCCGAGCCGGGCTCGGTCGGTGCGGCGAGGACGGTGTGCGCGCCGATGAGCGCCGCGACGAGGTCACGATCGCCCTCCAGGCCGCAGGCCGTGCAGCGATGGTGGCGGCGGCGCAGGTCCTTGGCGACACGAGCGCCGCACAGGCAGTGCTGACTCCAAGCGGTTCGCCGCGTACCGGCCCGCAACAGTTGCATGCCGGGCGCTACCGCAGCGATCTCGTTGCGCAGCGCGGCCAGGAGTGTTCCTGGGCTGAACGCGTGCAACGCGCGTCCCCACCGCCGGGCCCACAGGCGCAGATCCGTGTCCTCTACGACGAGGTCGGTGCCGTGGACCGCAACGATGTCGGCGGCGGCCTGCCGTGCGCGGCTCCTGCGAGCCCGGGTCCGGGCCGCGCCGTCGGCCGCCGCCCGCGCGCGCAGGCGCTGATAGCCGGCGCTCAGCACGTCGCGCCGGAACGCCTGCACCGGGACGCCGGCGGTGTTGGCCCGTCGTGCGCCGCCCGGAGTCTCCACCTGTATCGGTGCCAGCCCGGCGGCGCGTCGGCGTTCAGCGCGGGCCTGCTGGCGGCTGGAGAGCTGGTACTGCGCCGGGTTCGCCGCGCGGCGGGAGCGCTGCAGCGCCCGGTCACGGCGCCGCCGCCGCAACCGCTCGGCCGCCAGACGCACGTCGTCGGCGCCGGTCCGCGCCACGCGGTTCGCCCGCAGGCCGCCGTCCGGGACCCGGACGTCCTCCCGGGCAGCCGGAATCGACACGACCGCGATGTTGGAGACGTTGACGTCCACGCCGCCCCGGCGGTGCAGCGCCGCAGCGGCCTGGCGGGCCGCCGCGACCTGAGGGGACACGTGACCAGGGCCGAGGATCATCAAATGGGCCTCGTAGCGCCAGCCGCCGGCCGCGCCCGGGTCCCGGTGCCGGACCAGGTCGACCTTGTGCCAGCGCTCCGGTTCCCCCAGGTAGTGCTCGACGACCGCGGCACGGCCCAGGCCTTGCGGCAGCCGCACCGGGAGCACCAGATCCCGGTCGGCGGTCCCGGTCAGCACCACCGCGAACGCGCCGTCGTGGTCCCACCACGACCGCACTCGCCGTCCGGACGCCGCCGGCAGCACCCGCGGCATGCGCCTCGGCTGCCGCAGCAGGCCACCGCGATCGAACGCCACCCGGTGCCCGGCGAGCGTCCCGACAAGCCGGAACGTCTCCCATTTCTGTGACCGGGTGTGCGACCGGGCCCGCCCAGCCACCCTCGAGAATTCCCACCAGTTTCCGACCCTGGGCCGTCCGTACCGCCGTCTGCTGGCATCCGCGAACAGGTGCCGATTGACGGTCTCCCACACCCCGTCCGCGAGGTGCATGGCCAGCGCCTTCGTCAGGTGGCACCGCAGCTGTGGCGCGCCGTCCACGTGCCGATACGACGCCCGCTCCAGTCCCGCCCGCGTCAGTCCGAGTCGCGTGCGCACCCTCGCGGGACCCACCCGGCGCCGCTCGCGTTCCGCGGCCCAGAACGCGTTCACGCGCGACCGCGCGTCGCGCTGGACGGCCCGGCGCACCGCGAACGCCGCAGCGAACACCCGCTCGACATGCCGGCGGACGCGCGGATCATGCACGTCCAACGGCAGCCGCAAGACCGACACGGGGCCGTCCCAGTGCCACGGCACCGCCGTATTGGGTCCCCGCTGCCCCATAGCAGTGAACCTAGCCGAACCACCCACACTGTCCCAAACTGCCGAATCGCCACCAAGCGCTTCCGGTTTCGGCCTTGGGCGACGAATGCCCGGATCCGCCTCTCGGTATCGTGCTCGCGTGCCGGAAAGCGAAGAACCTCGTCCGTCCCCGCGACCGATCGAGGCGGTGCTGCTGGACTTCCACGGGACACTCGCACAGGTGGAGGACCCCGTCCGGTGGGTCACCAGGGCGGCCGGCAGCGTCGGCGTCACGCTCGACCGGGGGCGGGCCACCGTCCTCGCCGACCGGCTCACCACGGCGGGGCGGGCCGGCGGGCCGAAGCCGCACCGGGTGCCGCCGCACCTGGCCGAGGTCTGGGCCGACCGGGACCTCTCCGAGCACGCGCACCGGGCCAGCTACGAGGGCCTGGCCGCGACCGTCGACGCCGACCTGGCCCAGGCGCTGTACGACCGGCTGCTGGTCGCCGACGGCTGGCAGCTGTACGCCGACACGCTGCCCACCCTGCACGCGCTGCGGGCCGCCGGGGTGCCGGTGGCGGTGGTCAGCAACATCGGGTTCGACCTGCGCAAGCTCGCCGACGAGCTGGGCTTCGCCGGCCTGGTCGACGAGTTCGTGCTGTCCTACGAGGTGGGTCGGATCAAGCCGGATCCGGCGATCTTCTTCAAGGCCTGCGCGGCGCTGCGGGTCGACCCGGAGCGGGCGCTGATGGTCGGCGACTCGCCCGCCGACGCGGGCGCGGCGGCGGCCGGCTGCAGCGTGCTTGTCCTCCCGGAGAGTGAACCGGGGCGGGTTCACGGCCTCGGGGGCATCCTGCGACTGCTGTGACGGCTGCGACGGCAGGTGTGGAAACGCCGCCCGCCGGGAATCACTGTCGCAACACCGCCTGTGCGCTTGTCGGCTCCGTGTCGCGGCGCGACAGTGCAGGGGCCATCACTTTCGCAACTCCGGAGGGTTCGTCATGCCTTTGAGCCGTTGGGATCCCGCCAGCGCCCTGGCCCGCATCGAGAACGACGTCGCCGGTGCCGCCCAGCACGCCCACTCCACCACCGTGCAGACCACGACCGACGGCGACGACCTGGTCATCACCGTCGACGGGATCGACCCGTCGAACGTCGACGTGCAGGTCTCCGGCGGCCGGCTGACCGTGCGCGGCCAGGGCGGCAGCAGCTCGTCGGACAGCCGTGACGAGGGCGGCGCCCATTTCCAGTCGTTCTCGTCGAGCTCCAGCTCCTTCGCCCGCAGCTTCTCCCTGCCGGAGGGCGTGGACGCCGACGACGTGGTCACGGAGCCGTCGGGCAACGGCGTCAAGATCCGCATCAAGAACGCCGCCTGACCCGCCACGAACCCCGCGATCTTGGGGTTGTGGTCCCGGATTTGTCCCCTATGTCGGACAAATGAGGGACCACAACTCCAAGATCGACGTCGTTAGTGGGCGAGTAGCGTCAGGGCGCCCGGGACGCACGTGATCGTCACCGGGAGGGGGCAGATGCGCTCGCCGTCCGCGTAGGCGGTCACGCCCTCGGCGGCCAGCTCGATGACCCGGGCGCGGAAGGTCGAGACGCGGGGGTCGCGGACGTGCGCGCCGATCTTGACCTTGGGGCGCAGCCGCATCAGGGTGAGCCGCCCCAGCGGCTCGGCCACGACCACGTCGAGCAGGCCGTCGGCCGGGTCGGCGTCCGGCACGATCCGGAACCCGCCGCCGTAGCTCTCCGTGTTGCCGACCGCGACGAGGACGGACGCGAACTCCCGCTCGTCGCCGTCGAGGCTCATGCGGTACCGCCGAGCCTGCAACGCCAGCAGTTCCTCCACGATCGCGCGGTTGTACCGCTGCGGCCCGCGGGGCCACCGGATGCGGTTGGCCCGCTCGTTGACGAACGCGTCGAACCCGGCCGCGAGCACCGCCCCGAACCAGGCCGTCGTCCCGTCCGCCCCGGCGACCCGCGCGAGGTCGACGGCCCGGGTGGTGGCGTCGCGCAGCGCGAGGGCGATCCCGCGCGCCGCGTCGAGCGGGTCGGCGGGCAGCCCGAGCCGGGCCGCGAAGTCGTTGCCCGTGCCGGCCGGCACGATCCCGAACGGCACGCCGGTCCCAGCCACGGCCTGGAGCCCGAGGTGCACGGTCCCGTCGCCGCCCATGGCCACGACGGCCGACCCGTCCTCGACAGCGGCCCGCGCGCCGGAGGCCATTTCGGCCACGGTACCGCCGGTGACGACGCGGACGACGGCCCCTTCGGCCGCGAGCCGCTCCACGACCACGGGCAGCAGCGCCGCCCGCCGGCCCTTGCCGGCGGTGGGGTTGGCGAGCAACGCAATGTTCACGGCGCAGATGCTAAACGTTCGAACGCCCCCGGCCGAGAGTCCGGCCGGGGGCGTTCGCGATGCGCTTGCGTTACGTGACGTCGTCGTAGCGGCGGTCCAGGGACCGTGGCCGCTCGACCGGCGCCGGGCCGTCGACCGGAGTCACCGGGTCGATCGGGTCGTACCCGCCGACGGAGCTGGCCGCGCCGACCGGCTCGACCTCGTAGTCGTCGAGCGTGGACGTCTCGTCGTCGCCGATGTCCGCGTAGGCCGGGCGGTTGCGGCCCTTGCGGCGGTCGTTGATCAGGGCGACGGCGACGGCGCCGAAGTAGAGCAGCGACATGGCGAGGGCGAGGCCGGTCATCGTGAACGGGTCCGGCGTCGGGGTGGCGACGGCCGCGAACGCGAAGAAGATGAAGACCACGAACCGCCACCAGCCCAGCAGCTTGCGGCCGCTGAGCACGCCGGCGAAGTTGAGCATCATCGCGACGAGCGGGAACTCGAACGCGACACCGAAGACCAGCATGCCGGTGGTGATGAAGTCGACGTACCGCGTGATGTCGAGCGACGTCGTCACGACGTCCTCGGGCGGCAGCAGGAACTGCAGGCCGTGCCCGAGGGCGAACCAGGCGAGGTACGCGCCGAGCGCGAAGAGCGGCGCCGCGATCGTCACGAAGATGTACGCGTACTTGCGCTCGTTGCGGTGCAGGCCCGGCGCGATGAACGCCCACAGCTGATACATCCACCAGGGCGCGGTGATGAGCAGGCCCAGCCAGAGGCCGACCTTCAGCTGGAGCAGGAAGAAGTCCGCAACGCCGAGCTGGACGAAGTTGCACTCACCGGTCCGCGGCTCGAGGACCTTGCAGACCGGATCCTTGACGAGCGAGATCGCCCGGCCCGACAGCCAGTAGCCGATGCCGAACCCGACCACGACCCCCAGGGACGCCTTGAACAGGCGGTTGCGGAGCTCGCGCAGGTGCTCCATGAGGGACATGGAGCCGTCCGAGGCACGCTGGAACTGCGACGGCGCCTTGGTCCGGCGCCGTCCCGGCAGGATGCTCACGACGCTGTGGCGCCTCAGCGCTCGCGCACGCGGTCGACCGGGTCGACCGTCGGCGCCGGCGAGGGCTTGTTGTCGTCGATCGTGCCGCTGAGCGGCGCACGGCCGGACTGCGCCTCGGCCTTGGCGTCGACGTCGTCGTCAGCGAGGCCCTTCGTCTCCGCCTTGATGATCCGGAGCGAGCGACCCAGCGAACGCGCGGCGTCGGGAAGACGCTTCGCGCCGAACAGCAGGATCAGCACCACCACCAGCACGAGGATGTGCCACGGCTTGAGTGCACCCATGTGAAGCCACCTCACTGTATTTGAGCTGCCCGACCCATGGTACTGACCACTTGGGGGTGAGGGCAGAGGCCGGGGTTAGCGGGTAAGGGTCCGGCCGCTGAAGTCTTGACGAGTGTTGACGCTGGAGCGCCGGATCGTCAACCATCCGTCCGGACAAACAACCAATTTGCCCGGTTGATCCGACAGGTTTCTTAACTGTAAGTGGACCCGGGTGATCCGAGCGCGGCGGCCGGGTGGGACGTCGCCTGAATATCTTCAGCACCGCGGCGAGCCTGCAGCACGAGCGCCTGGTCCTGCATCGACTCCAGGCGGGGCTGGAGCGCCTCGACGGTCGCCTGCAGCCGCACGAGGTGCGGCTCCACGCGCTGCTGACCGTCGAGCAGGCGCCGCTGCAGCGACTGGGCGACGATGCCGAACCGGCGCAGGGTCGCACCGACCTTGGCGGCGACGACCACCAAGACCACGAGCGCCAGGAGTACCACAGCGGCAGCGATCAGCCAGAGCACGAGGTCGACCTTAGTGCACCGCGCCCGGTCCGGCCCGGCAGGACGCCTCAGGCGGGCGTGGCGTAGGCGTCGAGTGCGCTGCGGGCCTCGGCGCCGACCGCCTGGGCGAGCGCCTGCGGGGCGACGACCGTCACCTCGGCGCCGAGCCCGAGCACCATCCGGCGGGCCCAGTCGAGATCGGAGGCGCGCAGCGAGACCGTCCAGTGCTCGCCCGGCCCGCGGACGACCTCCTCGCAGGGATACTGCTCGGTGATCCACCGGGCGCCCCGGCCGACCCGCAGGGTGATCAGCGGCAGGTCCGGCGTCGGCGTGAACAGCGTCCCGGTGCGGGTGTCGGTCGGCTGGGCCTGGCGGGGCACCTGGGCCGGCTCGTCGAGCTCGGTGGAGGCGTCGATGCGGTCGACCCGGAACAGCCGGACCGCCTGCGCGCGGCGGCACCAGGCCTCCAGGTAGGACCAGCGGCCGACGACGAGCACGCGCATCGGGTCGACGACCCGGTCGGTGGTCTCGTCGCGGGCGGCCGTGTAGTAGGTGATCCGCAGGGCGTGCCGGCGCTCCACCGCCCCGCGCAGCTCCTCCAGGCGGTCGGCGTTGCCCGGCAGCCGGACGGCGACCGCGGCGTCGGCCAGGTCGCCGGCCGCCTGCTCGATCTTGGCCAGGGCCCGGTGGACGCCGTCACGCTGAGCCACGCCGGGGGTCTCGGCGAGCATCCGCAGGGCGACGATGAGCGCGAGGGCCTCGTCGGGCGTCAGCCGCAGCGGCCGGTCGATCCCGGCGTCGTAGGTGAGGGTCACGCTGTCGCCGGCGAAGGCCATGTCGATGAGCTCGCCCGGCCCGTACCCGGGCAGGCCGCACATCCACAGCAGCTCCAGGTCGTCACGCAGCTGCCGCTCGGTGATCCCCTGGTCGTGGGCGGCCTCGGCGAGGGTGATCCCGGGCCTGGCCTGCAGATACGGCACGAGGTTGAGCAGCCGCCCGAGCCGCTCCGCTCCCCCGCTCATGCCAGCACCTCGAGCTCGGCGGGGTCGTAGGCGGCGGCGATGGCCTTGAGGCGCTGGATGACCGCGTCGCGGATCTCCGGCGGGTCGAGGACCACGACGTCGGCCCCGTAGCCGACCAGCCAGCCGGCGAAGAAGTCCACGTCGGCATACGCCAGCGTGAGCACGTCGCCGTCGGGCCCGGGCACGCAGGAGTCGGCCCAGCGCCGCACGCCCGCCGCCCGGCCCGGCCGGACCCGGACGGTGGCGCGGCCGGTGCGCTCGACCGGGCCGCTGGAGCGCGCCACGTAGCCGATCAGGTCGACGCCGGGCGGTGGCTCGTAGGCGCCGCGGCGGCCGGCCCGGCGCACGCCGCTGACGATCCGGGACAGCCGGAAGCAGCGCTCGGCGCCGCGGTCGAGGTCGTGCCCCACCACATACCACCGGCCGCGCCAGCACACCACGCCCCACGGCTGGAGCCGGCGGGTGTGGGCGGCGTCGCGCTCGGGCACGTGGTAGTCGAACGTGACCGCCTGCCGGTCGCGGACCGCGGCGGTGAGCGGCTCGAACGCCGAGTCGACGGTGACCACGGCCTCGACGCCGAGGGTGGCGTGCGGGTCGACGTCGATACCACCGGCGCGCAGCTTGGCCAGGCCGCTGGAGGCCGCGGCGGCCAGGCCGCTCTGCTGCCACAGCCGGGCGGCGATGCCGACCGCGGCCGCCTCGTCGGGTGCGAGGGGGATGTCGGGCAGCGCATACTCCCGGCGGGCGATGCGGTAGCCGGGCTCGTTGTCGAAGATGCTCGCCGTGCCGATCTCCAGCGGGACGCCCAGCTCCCGCAGCTCGGCCTTGTCCCGCTCGAACTTGCGCTGGAACGCCTCGTGGTCGCGCTCGTCCGACGGGTCGTGCTCGTAGCCGGGGACGATGGTGGCGATCTGGTCGGCGGTCAGGAAGCGGCGCGTAGCGAGCAGGCAGATCACCAGATTGACCAGGCGCTCGGTTCGGGTACGCGACACTCAGTGAACCTACCAGCCCGAACGCCTGTTCGGCGTCGCCCACACGCGCACGGAACGTGCCGTCTCGGACCGTCACCGCGCGTGAGCGGACCGTCGTTGCACTACCGTGGGCGCCGTGATCCGCTGGCGTTGGGGAACGGTGGGGGCGGTGCGCCGCGAGTGGCGGGGCAGCCGCGAGGTGGACGTGACGGTGGAGGCCCGCCGTCCGGAGGATCCGGCGACGGTACGGGCGCTGGCGTACCCGGCGCTGGTCGGCACGCCGGAGCCCGGGGACCGGGTGCTGCTCAACCTCAACGCCCTGGCCCTGGGGCTGGGCACGGGCGGGTACGCGCTGGTCGTCGCGGTACCGGACCGGCTGCCCGAGGACGTGGACGTGCCCGGGCACGTGGTCAAGGCGCGGTACACGCCGCTGCAGGCGGTCGTGCTGGCGGCCGACGAGGAGGCCTCGCCGCTGCGCGGCGACCTGGCCGGCGCCGCCGACCTCGGCGGGATGCCGGTGGTCGTCGCCGACCTGCACTCGGCGCTGCCCGCGGTCGTCGCGGGCGCCCTCGCGGCGGCCCCCGGCGCGCGGATCGCCTACGTGATGACCGACGGCGGTGCGCTGCCGGCCTGGTTCTCCCGCACGCTCGACGGGCTCGGCCCGCTGCTGGCCGGCACGGTCACCACCGGGCAGGCCTTCGGCGGCGACCTGGAGTCGACGAACGTGCACAGCGGGCTGCTCGCCGCGCGGCACGGCCTGCGGGCCGACCTGGCCGTGGTCACCCAGGGGCCGGGCAACCTCGGCACCGGCACGTCGTGGGGCTTCTCCGGGGTCGCGGCCGGCGAGGCGGTCAACGCGGTCGCCGCGCTCGGCGGCCGGCCGGTGGCGGCGCCGCGCATCTCCGACGCCGACCCGCGCCCGCGGCACCGCGGGGTGTCGCACCACAGCCTGACCGCGTTCGGCCGGGTGGCCCTCGCGCCGGCCGACCTCGTCATGCCGTCCGATTTGCCGCCCGGCCTGGCCGGGCCGGTGCGCGACGCGCTCGCGCCGCTGTGCCCGCCGCACACGCTGGTCGAGGTGCCGTCGGCGGACCTCGCCGACGCGTTGGGCGCGCTGCCGGTCAAGCTGTCGACCATGGGCCGCGGGTTCGCCGAGGACCGGGCCTACTTCCTCGCGGCGGCCGCGGCCGGCCGGTACGCGTCAGGCCTTCGTTAGGGCGGCGTTGGCGACCGACTGCAGCTGCGGCAGGTGGTTGGCGTCCGGGTTCGCCCCGGCGAGCAGGTAGACCGCGACGACCGCCTTGCCGCGCTTGGCGAGGAGGGTCTTCGACCTGTCGCTGAGCGCCGCCTCGCCGACCCCGCCGACCGCCTCCAGCTTCGCGATCGTCGTCCACAGCTGCTGCGCCTGGGCGGCGTCGGCGAAGGTGAGCGCGACGACGGTGACCTGGTCGCCCCCGGCGTTGCCGAACGGGCACATCCGGGCGCGGGCGTTGAGCCCGAGGCTCTGGACGGCCTGACCGTACTGTGCGACGGCCGCCGCGCCGTCGCCGGCGCTCGGCTCGACGGCCAGCCCGGTCGACTTCTGCACCTGGGCGGCGGTGATGAGGCCCTGACAGCCGTCGGTGTTCACGGCCGGCGGCAGGCTCGCCGAGGGCAGCGGCATCGAGGCGCCGGCCGCGGGCGGTGCTGCGCTGGCGGGCAGCGGCTGGCGCCGCTCACCGTCGTCGGTGCAGCCCGCGGTGAACGCGACCAGCGCGACCAGGCCGGCGGTCAGGGCGGCCGCCGGCGCCATCGCGCTCCTCATGCCCACACCAGGATGGCGGCGAAGCCGCCGACGATGACGGCGAGCACGAGAGCGAGGATCCAGGTCGGGATGGCCGGGCCCTCGGTGCGGTTGCGCTCGACCTCCTCGCGGATGCGCTGCAACCGGCGGCCGTGCCGGGTGCGGGCCGGCTGGTCGGGGTTGAAGTCGGCGGTCGGGAAGGAGCGGGGCCGCTGCTCGGGCGGATTGGGCTCGTCATACATGGTGACGGCCAGCCTAACCCGAGGCGGCCCCGCTTTCTCAACTCGCCGGTAACAAAACGGGTCCGGCGCCGACCGAAGCGCTCGGCAGGGCGTCACATGCTCGCGATCAGCCGGTCGACCCGCTCGTCGTAGGCCCGGAACGGGTCCTTGCACAGCACGGTGCGCTGCGCCTGGTCGTTGAGCTTCAGGTGCACCCAGTCGACGGTGAAGTCGCGGCGGCGCTCCTGGGCGTGCCGGATGAACTCGCCGCGCAGCCGGGCCCGGGTGGTCTGTGGCGGGGTCTCCTTCGCCTCGAAGATCTCCAGGTCGGTGGCGACCCGGTCGACCGTCCCGCGCTTCTCCAGCAGCCCGTAGAGGCCCCGGCCGCGGCGCAGGTCGTGGTAGGCCAGGTCCATCTGGGCGACCCGCGGGTGCGACAGCGGCAGGTCGTGCTTGGCCTGGTAGCGCTCGATGAGGCCGAGCTTCGTCACCCAGTCGATCTCGCGCTCGACGCTCTTGAGGTTGTCGGTCTCGACGGCCAGGAGCACCCGGCCCCACAGGTCCATGACCCGCTTCGTCGCCGCGTCGGCGCCGCGCCGGTCGAGGAACTCGGTCGCCTTGTCGAAGTACTCCTGCTGGATCTCGAGGGCCGAGATCTCCTTGCCGCTGGCCAGGCGCACCCGGCGGCGGCCGGTGATGTCGTGCGACACCTCCCGGATCGCGCGGATCGGGTTCTCCAGGGACAGGTCGCGCATCGCCACGCCGGCCTCGATCATCCGCAGGACGATGTCCGCCGTGCCCACCTTGAGCAGCGTGGTGACCTCGTTCATGTTGGAGTCGCCGACGATCACGTGGAGCCGTCGGTACCGCTCGGCGTCCGCGTGCGGCTCGTCCCGCGTGTTGATGATCGGGCGGGACCGGGTGGTCGCCGACGAGACGCCCTCCCAGATGTGCTCGGCCCGCTGCGAGAGGCAGTACACGGCGCCGCGGGGCGTCTGCAGCACCTTGCCGGCGCCGCAGATCAGTTGGCGGGTGACCAGGAACGGGATGAGGATGTCGGCCAGGCGGCCGAACTCCCCGTGCCGGCTGACCAGGTAGTTCTCGTGGCAGCCGTAGGAGTTGCCGGCGGAGTCGGTGTTGTTCTTGAACAGGTAGATCTCGCCCGCGATCCCCTCGTCGTGCAGCCGGCGCTCGGCGTCGACCAGCAGGCCTTCGAGGATCCGCTCGCCGGCCCGGTCGTGGACGACCAGGTCGGGCACCGAGTCGCACTCGGGCGTCGCGTATTCCGGGTGGGAGCCGACATCCAGGTAGAGGCGCGCGCCGTTGCGCAGGAAGACGTTGCTGGAACGACCCCACGACACGACACGCCGGAACAGGTACCGGGCGACCTCGTCCGGGGACAGGCGGCGCTGTCCCCGATAGGTGCAGGTGACCCCGTACTCGGTCTCAAGGCCGAAAATTCGCCGGTCCATGTACAGACATTAGCCGCCTGGCGGCGGATCCGGCGCTATTGCTGCCGCAGACTTTGCGTGTAGGCCTCGCAGGCGCCGTAGTCCGGCAGGCGGCCGGCGGCGAGCATCTCGGCGAGCGAGGGCGCCGCGGCGTCCCGCGCCGACAGTTGCGGCGCCTCGGCCGGCCACTCGATGGCCAGGTCGGGGTCCAGCGGGTGCACGCCGTGCTCGCCGGCCGGGTTGTAGACCTCCGAGCACGCGTAGGTGAGCGTGGCGTCGTCGGTGAGCGCGCAGAACCCGTGGCCGAGGCCCTCGCCGATGTACACCGCGCGGCGGTCGACGTCGTCGAGCAGGACACCCTCCGACCGGCCGAACGTCGGCGAGCCGACCCGCAGGTCGACGATCACGTCGAGGACCGCGCCGCGCGTGCACGTCACGTACTTCGCCTGACCGGGTGGCACATCGGCGAAGTGGATGCCGCGGACGACATCCTTCGCCGAGACCGACAGGTTGCCCTGGGCGAGCCGGAGCGGGTGACCGATCTCGGCCGCGAGCCGGTCGAAGCGGTACCACTCAGTGAACAAGCCTCGTGGGTCGCCGTGCAGCACGGGAGTGACCTCCCAGGCGCCGGCGACCGACAGCTGGCGGAATTTCATGGTTTACGGGCCACCGTCACGAACTCGTTGTAGGTGAAGACCTTGCCGGTCGGGCGCGGGAACGGGAACGAGTACTGCCGGTCCAGCGTAAGCCCGAGGTCGGTGCAGATCTTGCCGACTTCGTCGAAGCCGGAGAACCTGATGTGGGTGGCGTCGCTGGCGAAGCCGCGCTCCTGCGGCGTGATGAACACGGCACGCCCGCCCGAGCGCAGGAACGGCAGGTAGGAGCCGATGATCTCCTTGGCCTGCTCCTCCTCGACGTGCTCGATCAGATGCGCGCCGAGGATCGCGTCGAAGCGCCCCGGGGTGGCGTATTCGGACTTGAAGAAGTCCTCGATGGTGAACGCGGTGAGGCCGGCGGCCCGGCAGACCTCGATCGAGGTCGCGTTGTGGTCGACGCCCACGCCGTTGCCGTCGAGGTGCGAGAGATTGCGGCCGATGCCGCAGCCGACGTCGAGCGTGAAGCCGAGCTCAAGACGGCGAATGTTCCACCGGTAGGGGGCCTGCACGTTCAGTGCCCGTTTCCAACCGGCGCCACCGAGGCGCTGCAGACGGTCGGTGTAGTCAACGCCTTCGGTCGCGCCGCCGGAGGCCTTCAGGGTCTCACTCACCGGCACACCCTTTCAGACCGGTTCACCCGGAGCAAGTACCCCATCTCACCCATCGCACACCCAACGGCTCACCCGCCGACTCACCCGCCGGCCGGTTCGCCGGATCGAGCGGGGTGAAACGCTTGGCTCAGGAGGTCCAGTCGAGGAGCTGGACGAGGTAGTCCCCGTAACCGCTCTTGCGCAGCGGCTCGGCGAGCGAGCGCAGGTGGGCGTCGTCGATGAAGCCGGCGCGCCAGGCGGCCTCCTCCACGCAACCGATCTTGAGGCCCTGCCGCTCCTCGATCACCCGCACGAACTCGGAGGCCTGCACCAGCGAGGCGAACGTGCCGGTGTCCAGCCAGGCGGTGCCGCGGTCGAGCACGATCACGTGCAGTTCGTCGCGCTCGAGGTACGTCGCGTTGACCGCGGTGATCTCGAGCTCGCCACGGTCGCTGGGCTTGAGCCGGCGGGCGATGTCGACCACCTGGTTGTCGTAGAAGTACAGGCCGGGCACCGCGTAGCGGGACTTCGGCTGCTTCGGCTTCTCCTCGATCGACAGCACCCGGCCGGTCGGGTCGAACTCGACCACGCCGTAGTCCTCCGGGTTGGCCACCGGGTAGGCGAAGACCCGGCCGCCGACGAGGTCGGCGTTGTCGGCCAGCCGCTGGCCGAGCTGCGCGCCGTGGAAGAGGTTGTCGCCGAGCACCAGCGCGACGGACTGCCCGCCGATGAACTCCTCGCCGATGATGAACGCCTGGGCGAGGCCCTCCGGTCGCGGCTGCACCGCGTAGGAGAGAGAGAGGCCCCACTGGCTGCCGTCGCCGAGCAGGCGCTGGAACTGCGACTGGTCCTCGGGCGTGGTGATGACCAGGATCTCGCGCACACCGGCCATCACGAGCGTGGTGAGCGGGTAATATATCATGGGTTTGTCGAAGACTGGCATGAGCTGCTTGGAGACAGCCTTCGTCAGTGGCCAGAGTCGCGAGCCGGTCCCGCCGGCGAGGATTATGCCACGCACGCCAGACACCTTAGCGGGCAACCGAAGAGTCCGGTCGACCCGGCATGGGGTCGTGTGCGTGCACTACACTCCCCACCTCGTGAGAATCCTTGTCACCGGCGGTGCCGGATTCATCGGCTCCCATTACGTCAGGACCCTGCTGCAAGGCGGATATTCCGCCTATGCCGGGGCCCAGGTCACCGTGCTGGACAAGCTGACCTACTCCGGCAATCTGGACAATCTTCTCCCGGTCGCGAGCGACCCCTCCTACACGTTCGTGCAGGGCGACATCTGTGACGCCGACCTGGTCGCCCAGGTGCTGCCCGGGCACGACGCGGTGGTCCACTTCGCCGCCGAGTCGCACGTCGACCGCTCGATCCTCGGCGCCGGCCCGTTCGTCACCACCAATGTGCTCGGCACCCAGGTGCTGCTCGACGCCGCGCTGCGCGCCGGCGTCGGTCGCTTCCTGCACGTGTCCACCGACGAGGTCTACGGATCGATCGCCGAGGGCTCCTGGACCGAGGACTGGCCGCTGGCGCCGAACTCGCCGTACTCGGCCTCGAAGGCCGGCTCCGACCTGCTCGCCCTGGCGTACCACCGCACCCACGGGATGGACCTCGTGGTGACCCGGTGCTCGAACAACTACGGGCAGTACCAGTTCCCGGAGAAGGTCATCCCGCTGTTCGTCACCAACCTGCTGGACGGCAAGAAGGTCCCGCTGTACGGCGACGGCGGCAACATCCGCGACTGGCTGCACGTGTCCGACCACTGCGCCGGGATCCAGCTGGCCCTGGAGAAGGGCCGCTCCGGCGAGGTGTACCACATCGGCGGTGGCGAGGAGCTGACCAACCGTGAGCTCACCGAACAGCTGCTGGCCGCCTGCGGCCGGGACTGGGACACCAGCGTCGAGTACGTCGAGGACCGCAAGGCGCACGACCGGCGCTACTCGCTGAGCATCGAGAAGATCCAGAACGAGCTCGGGTACGTCCCGGCCGTCAGCTTCAACCGCGGCATCGCCGACACCGTCGCGTGGTACCGGGACAACCGCTCGTGGTGGGAGCCGCTCAAGAACCGGGCGGCCCTGGGAGCATGAGCGGTTCCGGAGCGCAGCGGAGGAGGCCGCTCATCATCGGCGCAGGGTGGAGCTCGTGCGGCCGGAGCGGAGCGGAGGGCGCGTGAGCAGCTGGTTGTTGACCGGCGCCGGGGGGATGCTGGGCCAGGACGTGCTGCACGTGCTGGCCGGCCGCGTCAGCGCGCAGGGGCACACGGTCACCGCCGTGAAGCGGGCCGACCTGGACATCACCGACGCGGCGGCGGTCCGCGCGGTGGTCGACGGCCACGACGTGGTGATCAACGCCGCCGCCTGGACCGATGTCGACGCCGCCGAGTCCGACGAGGCGGCCGCCACCGCGGTCAACGGCACCGGCGTCGCCCACCTGGCATCGGCGTGCGCCGCGACCGGCGCGCGTCTGCTGCATGTCTCGACCGACTACGTCTTCCCCGGCAACGCCAGCGAGCCGTATGCCGAGGACGCGCCGACCGCGCCGCTGAACGCCTACGGCCGCAGCAAGCTCGTGGGCGAGCAGGCGGTCCTGGGCACCCTGCCGGCGCACGGGTATGTGGTCCGCACCGCCTGGCTGTACGGCACGCATGGGCGCAACTTCGTGACCACCATGCTCCGGCTGGCCGGTGAGCGGGACTTCCTCGACGTGGTCGACGACCAGATCGGCCAGCCCACCTGGTCCGCCGACCTGGCCGCGCAGCTCGTCGCCCTTGGCGACGCGGCACTGGCCGGCAGCGCGCCGGCCGGCGTCTACCACGGCACTTCGTCCGGCCGGACCAGCTGGTTCGGCCTGGCCCAGGCCGTCTTCGCCGAGGCGGGGTTCGACCCGGCTCGGATCCGACCCACGACCAGTGAGCGCTTCGCGCGACCCGCGCCCAGGCCCGCGTTCAGCGTGCTCGGGCACGACCGGTGGCAGGCGGCCGGGGTTCCCCCGATGCGCGAATGGCGTGGGATGCTGACCGCAGCGCTGTCGAATCGGCCATCCGGCCTCGGGAAGGGACCGGCATGAAACTCACCATCGTCACCGGGTTGACCGCGCTGGCGGCACTCGGCTTCATGATCGAACTGTTGCGCAGGCGACAGCTCCAGGAGAAGTACGCGATTCTCTGGCTCGGCGTCAGCCTCGTGGTGCTGCCGCTCGGCTTCTTTCCGACGCTCGCCGACACGGTGGCGAAGTCCATCGGCATCGCGTCCGGCGTCAGCCTGGTGCTCTTCCTCGGCATCGTCTTCCTGCTGCTCGTGTGCGTGCACCTGAGCTGGGAAGTCAGCCGCCTCGAGGAAGAGACCCGGACCCTCGCGGAAGACGTTGCACTGATTCGCGCCGAGCGTGCCGAGCGGGAGCGCCTGAATGATCAACGGTAAGCGCGTCCTCATCATCATCCCGGCGTGGAACGAGTCGGGCTCGATCGCGGATGTCGTCGCGGAGGTCAAGGGCGAGCTGCCCGGGGTGTCGGTGATCGTGGTCGACGACGGCTCCTCCGACGACACCTCGGCGCGTGCCGCGTCGGCCGGCGCGATCGTCGCGCGGCTGCCGTACAACCTGGGCGTGGGTGGCGCCATGCGGACCGGCTACCGGTATGCCCGGGACCACGGCTTCGACGTGGCCATCCAGGTGGACGCCGACGGTCAGCACGACCCGCGGTACATCCCGAAGCTCGTGGACGCGCTCGACGATCACGATCTCGTGATCGGCGCCCGGTTCGCCGGCGAGGGCGGATACACGGTCAAGGGCCCCCGGAAGTGGGCGATGCGGCTGCTGTCGCGAGTGATCTCCCGGCTGGCCCGCACCAAGCTCACCGACACCACATCGGGGCACCGCGCGTGCAACCGCCGGCTCATCGAGCTGTTCGCCGAGTGGTATCCGGCCGAGTACCTCGGCGACACCATCGAGGTCCTGGTGCGGACGGCCCGGATGAAGTTCAAGATCACTCAGATCCCGGTAGCCATGCGGCCACGCATGGCGGGCACCCCGAGCAACTCACCCGTCAAGGCATCGATCTACCTCGGCCGCGCCGGCATGGTGCTGCTCCTTGCGTTGATCCGCGCCTGACCCCCTCAAGGAGCCCCTCCCTTGACCACCGTCACCTCCGGTAGCACCAACATGACGGTAAGCGCGGCACCGACCCGACGTTCGCGGGCGCCCCTCGGCTGGGCGGCCGCGTTCGCGCTGGCCTGGCTGCTGCCGCTGGCAACCCATCTGATCCGTGCCGACTTCCTGCTGCCCGTCCTGGTCGTGGCGGGTCTGGCCAGCCTGCAGCGGGGCACGGCCGGATGGTTCGACCGGCTGGTGGTCAGCCTGGCCCAGCTGTTCCCGGCGCTGTGCGTGGCCGGGCTGCTCTTCTCGGTCTGGCCCTGGCACCTGCATCCGGTGGCCGTCGGTGGGTTCGCCCTGACGGTCCTGGTGCTGGTGTCACTGCTGACCGGCCGGCGGCCGGCGCGGCCCGGTCGATGGCGCACGCGCGACTGGGTGCTGGCCGTCGGTTTCGGCGGTGGGACGGCGCTGACCCTGGAGCCGTTCGTGCTGCGCGACCTGGGCGGCCGGTTGGGCGTGCTGATCCCCGGCGAGGACCTGTCCCGGCACTTCCTGCTGTTCGACATGATCGGCCAGGTCGGCGGCTACGCCTTCCTCAACCCGCAGGAGTCCCTGCGGTATGCGCCGGCAGACCTCGCCGAGGGCATCCGGAACTATCCGCAGGGCACCCATTTCTCCTTCGCCGTGCTGGACCATTTCATCCGCTCGTCGGACACGGCGGCGGTCGACGGCACGGTCTCGATGAACGTGATGGTCTGGCTCTGCGTGGCCGCCTTCGTGTTCCTCATCCTGTCCGTGCTGTGGGGTGCGCGCCGGATCGCCGGAGCCGGCGCGAGCCCGGTCCGGCTGCTCGCCACGCTCGGGCTGATCGCCGCCTGGCTGTACTTCGGCGACCCCGTGTCGGTGCTCACCCGCGGCTACCCGAACGAGCTGGTGGGCCTCGCCCTCGCGGCGCTGCTGACCGCGCTGGTCGCCCGCCCGCTGGCCAGCTTCGGCGAGCAACTCGCCACGATCGCGCTCCTGCTGGTCGGCGTCTCGTTCAGCTACCACCTCTTCCTGCCGTACTCGGTGGTCATGGCCGGCATCTGGGCATGGCGCGAACGGCTCTGGCGACGCCCGGTGGCCTGGCTGGTCGCGGTGCTCATCGTGCCGCCGATGCTGGTGACCCCGCTGCTCAACGCGAAGGCGGCCAGCGGCTACCAGCTCACGCTGCCCGGCACCGCCCAGACCACCGACCGGGTGGCGACGCTGGTGCTCATCGCGCTGACGCTGTTCTGCCTGGTCCGGCGGGGCGGCCTGCGGGCGCCGGGAAACCGCAACGCGGCCCTGGGGGTCGTGGTCGCGGGTGGCATGTCGGCGGCCGTCGCCGTCTACCAGCTCATCGCCATCGGCCGCACCATCTACTACTTCGAGAAGACCCTGCACCTGGTCATCATCGTGACGCTGGTCGGTCTCGGCGGGCTGGCCCGCGCGCTGCCGCGCCGCACGGTGCCCGCGTTCGCCGTCGTGCTGCCGCTGGTGGTCGCGATGGTCGCGGCGGGCGGCCGCTGGCACGACCGGCCCGCCAGCAACGGGCTGCGGCTGGCGGCGGCGCTCGAGCGGGGCTCACCCGACGGCGCACGTGATGCCATTCTGATGACTCGGATGTATCCGGACGGCGGCGGCATGATGAATGTCGACCTCATGAGTTCGCCGTATCGAAACTGGTATGCGTCGACCTACGCATCCGTGATGCAGCGCAACTACCGGTACGCGCAAGTCTGGTACCTGTGGCAGGACCCGCTGGCGAAGCCGAAGACGCTGGAGACGCTGGAAACCCTGGTGCGCGACAGCCCGGTACCGATTCGATTCTTCGTTTTCGATCCCCAGGCCAGCTTCCTCGTCCTGGATCCGCAGCACCCGGTCCGTGCGTCGGCACAGCCTGGCGTCTCCCGATCGTCGTACGGTGATCCCCAGGCCAAATCGAACATTGATGCGGCCGAGTATCTGGCGACCAAGTACCCCGACAAGGTGCAGGTCGTGCACGCCGTGCCTCCCAACCGGTGACCTGAACTCGACGTGGACTTCCGTCCCTGACGGACGTCCGGCACCGGCTCCTGGCGCAGGTTCTCGCTGTTTCGACCGGGGTGTGGGCCGCGGCGTCCGCACCGAATGCGTCACCGTTCGCCGCACACAAATGCACCACCGGTACCCCGGCAAACACCGGCGCGGCAGCGACCGTGGCCGCTCCCGACGGGAGCGGCTGCGGCCTTCCGTATTCGTGTCCGGGCGCACCGTAGACATCACCGCCACCCGCTGTGTCGGCACCGCCGAGAAGGCGCCGACGGGAACATCACGTGCAGAAACGGGTTGGGACACGCTCATTCTCATTGTGGTAGCGTCGGCGCGGTCTGAGCGGTGCTCGCTTCGTCGGTGGCGAGCCACAATCCGCGATACCTCGAGGGGACGATGGTAGGTCAGCACGCTGACGCCGCTGTGGCGAAGCCTTCGCAGCAGGACCCAGCCCGGGTGATCGTGAGCCCGCCGGACGGGGCCACATCAACGGCAATACGATCCGTGCAGGACCCCAGTTCCGAGCAGCCGACCGGCACTGCGCCGGCGGCCGCGGCCGCGACCACTGGCCGGCACCTCAGCGCGCGGTGGGTCGTCATCGCCGTCATCGTGGGCTACCTCGTGCAGGTCGGCTGGCGGATCTGGTTGTCGCGGAACCTCTACGTGCCGGCCGCCCACGCGGACGAGGACGGCTACCTGGTCGCCGCCCGCGCGCTGGCCGGTGGCGCCGGTGGTGAGACCACCGACAACGAGACGTTCCGGCGCATGGGCTATCCGATGCTCATCTCGCCGGTGTACTGGTTCACCCAGGACACCTTCACCGTGTACCGCAGCGTGCTCGTCATCAACGCGGTGCTCAACGCGCTGGTCTTCCCCCTGCTGTATCTCTACGCCCGGCGGACCCTCGTGCTGTCGCCGCGCACGGCGCTGGGCGCGGCGTTCGTCGCCGCGGCGATGCCGGCGGTGGTGTTCTACTCGCAGTTCGCGCTGACCGACTCCGTGCTCGGCACGATGGTCATCGCCTGGCTGGTGCTGGCCCACACCTGGCTGGCCGGCGTCACGGCCCGCGCGCGGGTGCTCGGCGCGCTGGGTTCCGGTGCGGTGGCCGGTCTGCTGTTCGTCACCCACATCCGCGGCACCATGGTGGTGCTGGTGCACGTCCTGCTGGTGGTCACCGTGCTGCTGCTGCGGCGCAGCCACTGGGCGAACGGCCTCGTCGCGATCGCCGGTGCCGGCGTGGTGATGACGCTCGACCCGATCCTGAAAGCCGCCAGCGCCAACGCGATCGACAGCGCCGGCAACAGCCCGAAGAGCACCACCATCGACGCGATCACCACGTTGAGCGGCCTGGGCCGGATGCTGGGCACCGCCGACGGCCAGCTCTGGTATCTGTGCGTCGGCACGTTCGGCCTCGGCGCGATCGGCGTCATCACGGCGCTGCTGCCGCTGACCCGCCTGCGGGCGCTGCGCAGTGAGCTGACCGATACGGCCGCGGCGGCCCGCCGGATCATCGTGACCGCGACGCTCTTCACCACCTTCCTCATCGCGCTGTCCAGCTCGGCCGCGCTGCCGCCCGGCGACAACCGGATCAACTACTACGCCTACCCGCGCTACATCCACATGCTGTTCCCGCTCTGGCTGCTCATCGGCCTGGCCGGGCTGCTGGCGGCCAGGACCCGCCGCCAGGCCCTGATGCTCGGCGGCTACGCCGCGGGGCTCACCCTGCTCACCGGTGCGGTCGTGTCGATCCGGACGCGCCTGCACGGCTGGGGCCGGTTCCTCAACTTCGACTCGCCGGAGCTGTCCTTCATGGGCTGGCGATGGGACGGCATCGGGGTCACCCGGCCCACCATCGTCGCGCTGGTCCTGCTGGCCGGGATCGTCCTGTTCATCCACCGGCCGCGCTGGGGCCTGCCGCTGACGCTGGCCGGCATCGGGCTGGTGGTCGCGGCCAACATGGTGGTCGCGACGGAGAAGATCAGCGTGCCGATGGAGGTCAACCAGTACCGTCCCGGCACGCCGCTCATCGTCCGCGAAGGGTACGTCCACGAAGGCGACCGGGTCGCGTTCGCGAAGGAGCAGGTCGTCTGGTTCGTCCAGTACAACCACATGCGCGAGATCTACTGGACTCCGCTGCTCATCTGGGACCAGACGGAGGACCCGACCCCGCCGAGCGATGCGAACGTGGTCATCGCGCCGTACGACCCGCCGGAGAACGTGGACCTGGAGACGTGGGACGGGTCGAAGTACGGCTTCCGGCTGGTGGTGACCGATCCGAACCAACGATGGGCCGTCTGGCGCAAGAGTTAACGTTTCTTGAACAGATCGCTCTTCCGTGGGGGGTCGACGAGTCGTAGGCTCTGCCGGGCCTCGTCGATCCGGCGTACCGCCTATCCCCGCAGGCGACGGTGTCCGCCCCAGACCGTCCGCTAGTCCGAAGAAACAGGAGCAGTCCCCTATGGACACGTTCATCGCGTTGTGTGGGGGAGCGCTCCGGTGACCGCGCCGGTATTCGAGGGGGGCAGGCAAGCGTCTTCCGAACCTCCCGGCCACGACGGCCGGCGCGGCACGCGCCGGGCGTCGGACCCGGATCAGACCGGTCGAGGGCCGGCCGGTGACGGCTGGCCCCGGCGGGTGGTGATCGGGCTCATCGGCGTCGTCGCCGCGTGGGCCGTCCCGGTCGCGACCCATCTGGTCGGGCTCGACGTGGTGCTGCCGGTGCTGGTCTGGGTCGGCACGGCGTCGCTGCTGCGCGCCGGCCGGACCCTGGTCGACCGGCTGGTGATCGCCTTCGCCGTGCTCAGCGGCGGGGTCAGCCTCGGCGCGCTGCTGTTCTCGGTCTGGCCGTGGGGTCTCGAGCCGGTGCCGGTGGCCGGGACCGCGCTCACCGCGTTGGTCCTGTTCTCGGCGATCACGGGGCGCCGGCCCAGCCTGCCGGGCCGGATCGACCCGTCCGACGTGGTCCTGGCCGGTTCTTCGATCCTCGCGGCGGTGCTGCTCCTGCGGCCGCTCGCGTCGAGCCCGACCGCCGCATTGAAGGTGCTCGCGATCGGCGAGGACGCCGCCCGGCACTTCGGCATCTACGACAACATCTACCGCACCGGCGGCCTGCTGGCCTTCCACCAGTCGGAGATGGCGGTGCCGCTGCAGTCGGGCTTCGCCACCTATCCGCAGGGTGCGCACGTGACGTTCGCGCTCCTCAACAACTTCGTCCACTCCAGCTCCAGCTACGGCACGCCGCTCAGCCGCCTGCACAACTTCGCGCTGCTGTACGCGCTGAGCCTGGCGCTGAGCATCGCCTGCGTCATGTGGGCCGCCCGGTGGGTGGGCGGGCAGCGGCTCCGCGGCTGGGCCTTCCTGCCCGTGGCCGTCATCGTCACCGGGTTCCTGTTCTTCGGCGACGGCATCCCCATCCTCACCCACGGTTTCGTCAGCGAGGTTGCCGTCTTCGGGCCGTTCGCCCTGCTCATCGCGGTGCTGACCCGTCCGTTGCGCGATCCGCGGGAGCAGATCGTGACGGCTGCGGCACTGCTGTGCGCCGTGTCCATGACCTACTACCTGTTCCTGCTCAGCACGTCGGTGGTCGTGGTGATCTGGGCCGTCGGCTACCGCCGCCAGCTGCTGCGGCACTGGCGCTGGACGCTCGGCGCGCTCCTCGTCGGCGGCCCGGTCGCGCTGTTCGCGCCGCTGGTCAACCTGCGCCAGGCCGGCTCGGCCGAGCAGCTGACCCGCGACGGCGGCATCGAGGCGATGAACGTCCCGCTGCTGGCGGGGCTGCTGGTCGCCGTCCTGCTCGGGCTGGTCGTCCGCCGCAGCGCCCGGCGCAGCCCGGCCTGGCGGATGATGCTGGTCTGGATGGTGACGAGCCTGACGTACGCCGCGGTGCTCTTCGTGGCCACCATCGGCAACCCCACCCGGTACTACTACGAGAAGTCGCTGCACGAGCTGCTGGTGGTGCTGCTGGTCGGCGCGGGCGCAGCGGTGGTCCTGGTGGCGGGGGCGATCCGGGTGCCGCAGCGGCCGCGCCGGCGCTGGCTGACCGGGCTCGCGCCGTCCGCGGTTGCCGCGACGGTCCTGCTGGTCGGCGCGGTCTTCTTCGCCGGGCCGGCGGCCAGCAAAGGGTTCCGGCATCCGCCCAACGGCCGCAGCTGGGGCGAGGCCTACGCCCGCGATCTGAACAACTTCGCCGAGCCGGCAAAGGCCATCGTCACCACATTCCAGCAGCTGCCGCACAGCGACGGCTACGTGACGGTGCTGTACGTCAACGGCCGCTACGACGCGATGACCACCTACAACGGGTCGCTGTGGCTGTCGGTGCTGTACAACAACCACGGACGGGCGTGGCGGGACACGCTCTGGGTGCTGCCGAAGCCGACCAAGAGCGAGGCGGAGCTGGAGCAGTTCATCCGGGACAGCCCCGACCCGGTGCGGTTCGTCACCAACGTACCGGCGGTGTCCCAGGCGGTCGAACACGTGCGGCAGACCGACCCGAACATCCGGGTCGAGGTCGTGCCGATCAAGTATCCGTAGCCGTCCCGGCACGAAAAAAGAGCGGCGGTGGGTGCTCCCACCGCCGCTCTGTCGTCGTCCGTCGACGCGTGACTACTCGGCCGGCTCGCCGTCGTCCGACGGGGCCGGGCCCGACGCGTTGTCGGCCGGGGTGCTCGGCGACGCCGGCGGCTCGGGCTTGTCCTCCAGGCCCGCCTCCGGCTCGGCCTCCGGCTCGGCCTCCGGCTCGGCCTCGGTGGCCGGCTTGGTGCCGTCCTCGAGGATCGCCGTCAGGGCGAGGCCGGTGAGGCGGCGGAACGTGCGGCCCGGGCGGTTGCGGTCGAGGACCGCCACCTCCAGCTGGTTGGCCGCCAGCTTGCGCGGCTGGCCGTTTTCGCCCCCGACGCTGCCCAGACCCTCCACCGCCAGCTTCAACGCCTCAGCGAGCGTCTGGTCGGCCCGGAAGCGGGTCTTCACGGCGCCCGAGATGGCGTCGGACTGGCCGCCCATCGTCACCAGGCCGGGCTCGTCCTGGACGGAGCCGTCGTAGGTGATCCGGTACAGCTCGTCGTCCTCGGCCGTGGTGCCCACCTCGGCGACGCAGATCTCGACCTCGAACGGCTTCTGCTGCTCGGTGAAGATCGCGCCGAGGGTGCGGGCGTAGGCGTTGGCGATCTGGCGGCCGGTCACGTCGCGGCGCCCGTACGAGTAGCCGTGCAGGTCGGCCAGGCGGACGCCGGCCGAGCGCAGGTTCTCGAACTCCGGGTAGCGCCCGACGGCCGCGAACCCGATGCGGTCGTAGATCTCGCTGACCTTGTGCAGCGCCGTCGAGAGGTTCTCCGCGACGAAGAGCACGCCGCCCTCGTAGCTGAGCACCACGACACTGCGGCCACGCGCGATGCCCTTGCGGGCGTATTCCGAGCGGTCCCGCATGATCTGCTCGGGCGAGGCGTAGAACTGCATGGCCACGGTGGCGAGTTCTCCTTCGGTCGGATGGGCGGTGGGGTCAGACGCCGGGGTTCTCGGTGCGCTCGGCGATGATCTGCTCGGCGACGGCCTTGGTCTCCTCGTCGGTGTACCGCCGGGTGCCCTCCGCGGTCGCCGCCATGATCACCGGGAAGATGCCGCGCAGCAGGTCGGGGCCGCCGGTCGCCGTGTCGTCGTCGGCCGCGTCGTAGAGCGCCTCGATCGCCAGCTTGGCCGCCTCGTCGGTGGTGACGCCCGAGCGGTACCGCTTCTTGAGGGAGGACTTGGCGAACAGCGAGCCGGAGCCGATCGAGTCGTAGCCGCGCTCCTCGTAGACGCCGCCGGCGACGTCGAAGCTGAAGATGCGCCCGGCCTGGTCGACGGACTTGGCGTCGAGGTCGAAGCCGGCGAACAGCGGCACGACGGCGAGGCCCTGCATGGCGGCGCCGAGGTTGTTGCGGACCATGCTGGCCAGCCGGTTGGCCTTGCCCTCGAGCGAGAGCATGCTGCTCTCGATCTTCTCGTAGTGCTCCAGCTCGACCTGGAACAGCCGCATCATCTCCAGGCCGAAGCCGGCGGTGCCGGCCATGCCGACGAGCGAGTAGGCGTCGGCGGCGAAGACCTTCTCGATGTCGCGCTGCGCGATGAGGTTGCCCATCGTGGCGCGCCGGTCGCCGCCCATCAGGACGCCGTCGGCGCAGGCGATCGCGACGATCGTGGTGGCGTGGGCGCTCACGTCGGCCGCCATCCCCGGCGGCAGCGGCCGCCGGCCCGGGAGCATCTCGGGGGCCACCTGACCCAGGAACTCGCTGAACGACGAAGACCCGGCGGCGTGGAACGCGGCAGGCAGGCGCCCGGAGTGGTCAAGACCCGTCGGCAACGCGAGCTCCCTTCGAAACGACATCGGTGATCGACTGTGTGCCAACAATACGCTGCGGAGGGTCGAGCGCCGCGGCGCGCCGCCACGCTGTGGGCGAAACTACCGCGCGACACCGCGGCCCGCCCGCCCGGACGACCGGACGGGCGGGCCGGGGCAGGGACGGCTACTCGCCGCCCTTCTGCACGTATCCGCGGACGAACTCTTCGGCGTTCTCCTCGAGCACGGAGTCGATCTCGTCGAGCAGGTCGTCGACGTCCTCACCCAGCTGCTCGACCCGCTCGGCTGTCTCCGGGTTGACCTCGGGTGCGACGACGTCCTCTTCCTCGCCGCGCCGCGACTTCCCGGATTGGGACTGCCCGCCCGTATCCCTCGTAGCCATACCCTCATCCTCCTCGGGGGGACCACCAAACCAACCGCTGCATCGAACTTACCCGGAAGTGATCGCTTCGAGCAGATCCTTCGCACTCGGGCATTTGTCGAACAGCGCACCGACGTGCTTCTTGGTGCCTCGTTCGGGCTCCATCATCGGCACCCGCACCAGGGACTCCCGGCCCACGTCGAAGATGACCGAGTCCCAGCTCGCGGCCACCACCTCAGCGGGGTACTTCGCGAGGCAGCGGCCCCGGAAGTAGGCCCGGGTGTCGTCCGGCGGCTCGACGATCGCGCGCTGGACCTCCTCCTCGGAGAACAGCGTCGCCATCGAGCCGCGCGCGACGAGGCGCTGGTAGAGGCCCTTCTCGGGGCGGACGTCGGAGTACTGCAGGTCGACGAGCTGCAGCTTGTGGGACGACCAGCCGAGCGACTCGCGCTCCCGGTAGCCCTCCAGCAGGCGCAGCTTGGCGACCCAGTCGAGCTCGCCGGCGCACAGCATCGGGTCGCGCCCGAGCCGGTCGAGCACGCTCTCCCAACGGTCGAGCACGTCGAGGGTGATCTCGTCGACGTCGTCGCCCTGGCGCTGCTCGACGAAGGCGCGGGCCCGCTCGTAGAAGGCCCACTGGATGTCGAGCGCGGTGAGGCGGCGGCCGTCGCGCATGCGGATGAGGTGCTTGAGCGTGGGGTCGTGGCTGACGTGCTTGAGCTCGGTGACCGGGTCGGCGATGCCGAGGTCGCCCGAGAGGACCTTCTCCTCGATCATCGCCAGGACGAGCGAGGAGGTGCCGGTCTTGAGGTACGTCGAGATCTCCGACAGGTTGGCGTCGCCGATGATCACGTGGAGTCGGCGGTACTTGTCGGCGTCGGCGTGCGGCTCGTCGCGCGTGTTGATGATGGGGCGCTTGAGCGTGGTCTCGAGGCCGACCTCGACCTCGAAGAAGTCGGCGCGCTGCGAGAGCTGGAAGCCGGGGCCGGAGCCGTCCTGCCCGATGCCGACCCGCCCCGCCCCGCACACGATCTGCCGGGTGACGAAGAACGGGGTGAGGTGCATGACGATGTCGGCGAACGGCGTCTGCCGGCGCATCAGGTAGTTCTCGTGGGCGCCGTACGACGCGCCCTTATTGTCGGTGTTGTTCTTGTACAGGTGGATCGGCAGCGTGCCGGGGATCGTCGCCGCCCGCCGGGCCGCCTCCGCCATCACCCGCTCGCCGGCCTTGTCCCAGAGCACGACGTCACGCGGGTTGGTCACCTCGGGCGTGGAGTACTCCGGGTGGGCGTGGTCGACGTAGAGGCGGGCACCGTTGGTCAGTATCACGTTGGCCAGGCCCAGGTCCTCGTCGGCCAGGGCCTCCGCCGGGTCGTAGAGGGCACCCGAGTAGGTGAACCCGCGTGCGTCGCGCAGCGGGGACTCCTCCTCGTAGTCCCACCGGGCCCGGCCGCCCTTGGTGAGCTCGGGCCGCGCCCCGTAGGCGTTGACCACTTGGGAGGAGGTCACCATCGGGTTGGCCCCCGGCTGGCCGGGCACCGACACGCCGTACTCGACCTCGGTGCCCATCACGCGCCGCACACTCATGTCACAACCCTAGTCGCACTGACTGGCACTCACCCCACACCGGGCGGGCCAGTTTGCCGAAGGACCGCTGGAACGGGCGGCGGGCGGTGACCGGATCGGTCCCGCCCGCCGTCGATGAGCTGGGTGTTACAGGTACTGGCCGGTGTTCGTGGCCGTCTCTATCGACCGGCCGGCCTCGGCGCCCTTGCCGCCGGAGACGAGCGTGCGGATGTACACGATCCGCTCGCCCTTCTTGCCGGAGATGCGCGCCCAGTCGTCCGGGTTGGTGGTGTTCGGCAGGTCCTCGTTCTCGCGGAACTCGTCGACGCAGGAGTCGAGCAGGTGCTGGAGGCGCATGCCCTTCTGCCCGTTGCCGAGGAAGTCCTTGATCGCCATCTTCTTGGCCCGGTCCACGATGTTCTGGATCATCGCGCCGGAGTTGAAGTCCTTGAAGTACAGGACCTCCTTGTCACCGTTGGCGTAGGTGACCTCCAGGAACCGGTTCTCCTCGGTCTCGGAGTACATCCGCAGGACGACGGCGTCGATCATGGCGAGGACCGTCGCCTCGGACGATCCGCCGTGCTCGGCGAGGTCGTCCTTGTGCAGCGGCACGGTCTCCAGGATGTACTTCGAGAAGATGTCCTTGGCCGCCTCGGCGTCCGGACGCTCGATCTTGATCTTCACGTCCAACCGGCCCGGGCGCAGGATCGCCGGGTCGATCATGTCCTCGCGGTTCGAGGCGCCGATGACGATGACGTTCTCCAGCCCCTCGACGCCGTCGATCTCGCTCAGCAGCTGCGGCACGATCGTGTTCTCGACGTCGGAGGAGACCCCCGAGCCACGCGTCCGGAACACCGAGTCCATCTCGTCGAAGAACACGATGACCGGCGTGCCCTCGCTGGCCTTCTCGCGGGCCCGCTGGAAGATGAGCCGGATGTGCCGCTCGGTCTCGCCGACGTACTTGTTGAGCAGCTCCGGACCCTTGATGTTGAGGAAGTAGCTGGTCTGGCGCTCCTCGCCGCGCTTCTCGGCGATCTTCTTGGCCAGCGAGTTGGCCACCGCCTTGGCGATGAGCGTCTTGCCACACCCGGGCGGGCCGTAGAGCAGGACGCCCTTCGGCGGCCGGAGCAGGTGCTCCCGGAAGAGTTCGGCGTGCAGGAAGGGCAGCTCCACGGCGTCGCGGATCTGCTCGATCTGCCGGGTGAGGCCACCGATGTCGTGGTAGTCGACGTCGGGCACCTCCTCCAGGACGAGTTCCTCGACCTCGCTCTTCGGGATCCGCTCGTAGGCATACGCCGAGCGGGGCTCGATCATGAGCGAGTCGCCGGCGCGCAACGGCGCGTCGGCGAGGATGTCCGCCAGGTGGACGATCCGTTCCTCGTCTGCGTGCGAGATGACGAGTGCCCGGTCGCCGCCTTCCAGGACCTCCTTCAACATGACGACCTCACCGACCCGCTCGAACCCGAGCGCGTCGACGATGTTGAGGGCGTCGTTGAGCAGGACCTCCTGGCCTCGGCGCAGCTCCTCGGTCTCGATCGCCGGGGAGACTGCCACGCGCAGCTTGCGCCCGCCTGTGAACACGTCGACGGTGCCGTCGTCGTGGCGGGCGAGGAAGACGCCGTAACCGCTTGGCGGCTGTGCCAGGCGGTCCACCTCTTCCTTCAGCGTCACGATCTGGGCTCGGGCCTCCTTGAGGGTGGCCACGAGCCGCTCGTTGTTTTCGGTCAGCCGGGCAATCTGCGCCTGCGCTGCGGCGAGCCGCTCCTCGAGCTGTCGCACGTGTCGAGGCGTCTCCGTCAGCTTGCGCCGCACCAGGGCGAGTTCCTCTTGAAGAAACGCGACCTGCGTGGAGAGATCGTGGGCGTCCTTCTCCCATCGTGCGGCGCGCGTCTCCGCGTCGTCGCTGCGTGCCACGTCCCACCTCCCCGGGGGCTTTGAACGTTGTGCTCTAACACTAACTGCTGATCGCCGGTTCGGGCCCCTTCGAACACGTGCGCCACAGGGTGTTTACAAATCCTGCGTGCTCAACGGCCCTATGCGGGACCCTTTTCCGACCCTCTGCGGTCTGCGTCACCGGCCCCTGCGCGCGTTGCGGGGTGTCGGGTAGCGTCGTACCCGTGAGTACCGAGACCGCCGAGCAGACTGCGCTCGAAGTGTGGGTTGACCAGGACCTGTGCACCGGCGACGGCCTGTGCGTGCAGTATGCCCCGGAGGTCTTCGAGTTCGACGTCGACGGGCTGGCCTACGTGAAGGGGCCCGACGGCGAGCTGCTCCTGGCACCCGGCAGTCGGGTCGACGTGCCCGTCCACCTGCGGCTCGAGGTCATCGACGCCGCGAAGGAGTGCCCCGGCGATTGTATCCACGTCCGCCGCGCGGACGACGACACGCCGGTCGCCGGCCCCGGCGCGGACGGCTAGGCCCCGCACTAGTGGCTACAACATCGGCTTGCCCACGAGTGAGCTGACCAGCCGGGCGAACTCCTCGAGGCGGGCGATCTGGCCCGCCCCGCCGTCGTCCAGGGTCTTGCCGAAGCGCAGCGCGTCGTGCCGGATGACCGAGCCGGCCTCCTCGGCCGCCACGTTCGCCTCGTCGAGCGAGGTCAGCAGCAGGTAGACGTCGACGCTGTCGACCCGGGCCGTGCCGTTGGGGTTGCGGGTGATCCGGCGGCGGCAGCCGACCTCGGTGACCGCCGACAGGGCCACGACCCGCAGCGACGACGTCATCGAGCCCGGCGGGGCCTCCTCCGGCGGGATGTCCTCGCCGTGCCAGAGGATGAGCCGGGTGCCGTCGCAGACGACGACCTCCTGCCACACCCCGTTGACGTCGTTGACGAACCGTTCGAGCGTGAAGCCCAGGACGCTCTGACCCCGCAGTACACCCGCCATCGCATCCAGCGCGATGTCCGGGTCACGCAGGTATGCCCGCGCGGCCGACTCGAGGTCGGGGTAGGGGGACCAGTCGGGGAAGACGGCGGGCAGATCACTGAAGCTCGGCCGGCCCATGCTGGCTCGCCTCCTCGTCCTCCCGGGCGGCCGCGGCGGCCGCCAGCCGCCGTGCCGCATACGCCTCGGCACCCTTGCTCGGCTTGCGCCGGCGGGGCGGCGCGGTCACCCCGGGCGCCAGCTTGCGCGCGCTCACCAGGAACGCCGTGTGCGCGATCATCCGGTGGTCGGGCCGCACCGCCAGGCCCTCGGCGTGCCAGTCGCGCACCAGGCTCTCCCACGCACGAGGCTCGGTGTACCCACCATCCTCGCGCAACGCCTCCACCAATTCCGACAATTGCGGAGTGGTCGCCACGTAACCGATGAACACCCCGCCGGGCACCAGCGCCCGCGACACCAGCGGCAGCATCTCCCACGGCGTCAGCATGTCAAGGATTATCCGATCAAACCCGGCATCCTCACAGCCCGCCACGTCACCGACCCGCAGCGTCCACCCGGGGACCGGCCCGCCGAAGAACGCCTCGACGTTCTTGCGGGCGATCTGGGCGAAATCGTCGCGGATCTCGTACGACGTGACGCTGCCCGACGCGCCGACCGCACGCAGCAGCGAGCAGGTCAGGGCGCCCGAGCCGGCCCCGGCCTCAAGCACCCGGGCGCCGGGGAAGACGTCGCCCATGGCGACGATCTGCGCGGCGTCCTTCGGGTAGATCACCTGGGCGCCGCGGGGCATCGACAGGACGTAGTCGGACAGCAGCGGGCGCAGGGCGAGGTACTGCGTGCCGCCGCTGGACGTCACCACGCTGCCGTCGGGCGCGCCGATCAGGGCGTCGTGCTCGACGATCCCGCGGTGGGTGTGGAAGCCCTTGCCCGGTTCGAGCACGATCGTGTGCATCCGCCCCTTCGGGTCGGTGAGCTGCACACGGTCGCCGGGGCGGAACGGCCCGCGGCGGGCCTGCGCGGCCGAGGGTGCGTCGATCGTCAGTGGGCTGTCCAGGGTCACGTGTTGTTCTTCTTCCGGGCGGTGGGCCGGCGCGGCTCCACGAGCGAAACGAGCTCGGCGCCCCGCAGGACGCCGTGCACATCCTCGCCCGACACCACCAGGTAGTCACCGGCCGGGTCGTCCCGGATGGCCTGGAGCAGGTCAGTGCCCCGCAGATCGCCCTGGAGCACGTGCTGGGGGTCGATCCGGCGGGTGACGTCGCCCACCGGCACCCAAGGCCGCCGCTCGGCCGGCACCGCCCGGGCCGACGCGCCGTGCACGAACCCGATCAGCCCGCCGGCGCCGTCGACGACCGCGACAACCGGCTGCCGCTCCTCGCTCATCGCCGCCAGGCGGGCCGCCTCCGCCAGGGGCGTGGTGGCCGACACGGCGACGATCGGGCGGGCCAGCTCGCGGGCGCTGAACGGCGGCAGGCTGGCCGCCACCTTGCCGTGGCGGATGGCCTGGCCGGCGCCGACCCACAGGGTCACCGCGACGAGGAGCGTGAAGATGACGCCGAAGTACCCATCGAGGATCCCGCGCTCGAACAGGATCAGGACCGTCGCGGCGGTGGCCAGGGCGACCACGCGGCCGGCCCAGCCCGCGACCCGCCGGCCGAGGTTGGCGTCGCCGCTGAGCTTCCAGACCACGGCCTGCAGCGCGCGGCCGCCGTCGAGCGGCAGCCCGGGCAGGGCGTTGAACACGGCGACGACGATGTTGGACAGCGCCAGCTGGAACGCGAACGTCTCGGCGACGCCGCCCGGCGGCAGCACGACCGCCGCCGCCGCGGCCAGCAGGCCGATCGCGAGCGACACCGCCGGGCCGGCCAGCGAGATGTACAGCTCGACGCCGGGGCGCGGCGCCTCCCGCTCCATCTCGGTGTACCCACCGAGCATCTCCAGCGTGATCCCGCGCACACCGATGCCGCTGCGCCGGCTCGTCACGGCGTGGCCGAGCTCGTGCAGCAGCACCGAGACCAGCAGGCACACCACGAACCCGAACCCGACCGCGAACCCGGTGCTCAGCGGCAGCTCCCGCCGAACCGTCAGGATCTGGCCATACGTGAGTGTGATCAGCGCCGCCAGCAGCAGCCACGACGGTGCGAGGTAGACGGGGACGCCAACGATCCGCCCCAGTGGTATCCCGGCGCCACGCTCCCGCGGCGCAGGGCGGGCGGCCGGAGGTGCCGGAGTGGGTCCTGAGCGGTGTGCGTCCATCGCCAACGATGCTACGGGTTGCTCGGCACCGGGCGCTGCGCCGAGCGTTTTCGTCGTACCCCTCGCTTAACCTCTTGGGCATGACGGTGCCTGTCAGTACCTCGTTGCCCACCTTGTCGCCGTCGCGTGCCGCCGACTTCAAGACCTGCCCCCTGCTGTACCGGTTCCGCAGCATCGACCGGCTGCCCGAGCGCCCGACCCCCGACCAGGCCCGCGGCACCCTGGTCCACGCGGTGCTGGAGACCCTCTTCGACGCCCCGGCCGGCGAGCGCACCCCCGCCCGCGCGGCCGAGCTGGTCGAGCCCCAGTGGCAGCGCCTGCTCGCCGAGCAGGAGGACCTCGCCGAGCTGTTCGACGGCACGCCGATGACCACGGAGGAGTTCCTGTCCGGTGCCCGGGAGCTGCTCGGCGGCTACTTCGCGGTCGAGGACCCCAACCGCCTGGAGCCGGCCGAGCGGGAGGCGTATGTCCAGGCGGAGGTCGACGGCCGCCTGGTCATCCGCGGCTACATCGACCGCCTCGACGTCTCCCCCGCCGGCGACCTGCGCGTCGTGGACTACAAGACCGGCGGGGCGCCGCGCGAGGCGTTCGAGGCCCGCGCGATGTTCCAACTGAAGTTCTACGCCCTGGTCCTGTGGCGCACCCGCGGCGTCGTGCCCCGGGTGCTGCGCCTGATGTATCTGCGCGACCGCGAGGTCTGCGACTTCTCCCCGGACGCCGACGAGCTGGCCCGCTTCGAGCGCACCCTCCTGGCGCTCTGGCAGGCCATCGACCGCGCCACGACGGACCGCGACTTCCGCGCGCAGCCGAGCCGGCTGTGCTCGTGGTGCGCCCACCAGGCGCTGTGCCCGGCGTACGGCGGCACTCCCCCGCCGTTCCCGGAGGCCCCGGCCCTGCCTGCGGACGCGGAGGACGAGCCCCCAGCCGGCCGCGACGAGTAGCGCCCCGCCCGGGGCACGCCCCAGGCTGGGCACGGCTCGGGCAGGGCTCGGCTCGGGCTGGGCTCGGCTCGGGCTACGGCCTGCACGGCGCAGCTCGGGCGGCCCAGCGCCTCAGGCCCCGAGCGGCCAGGACCGGCTGGGCACGACTCGGCTGGGCACCGCTCGGGGCGGAGCGCGGCTCAAACGGCCGGGCAGGGCTGGGCACGGGCAGGGCTGGGCACGGGCAGGGCTGGGCACGGCTCGGGCAGCCCTGCATGGCGCGGCACGGGCGGCTCGGGGCACCCAGCGGCTCAGGCCCCAAGCGGGCACGGCTCGGCGCGGAGCGCGGCTCAAGCGGCCCGGCAGGGTTCGTCTCGTGCAGGGCTCGGCTTGGGTAGGCCCTGCACGGCGCGGCTCGGCGCGACCCGGGCGGAGCGCGACCCGGGCGGCCCAGCGGCTCAGGCCCCAAGCGGGCACGGGCTCGGCTCGGCACGGCTCGTGGTCGCGGCCGTCCGGGCCGAATGCCGCGCGCCCGACCATCGGTGGGCTCGACCCAGGCCGGCGGCCGGCGGCCACCCGCGCCGGCTCCGCCTACCTGGCCCGCCCCGCGCGAGCAGCCCCTGTGTGCGCTCGGCGTCGGCGGGCGGCCCGCCGCGAGTCCGGCCTCCGTGATCGTCGCCTCCTTCACCTGGACGACGATCAGTCCGCTGGAGCGGCTGTCACAAAGAGTGCGAAACCGGCAAATGTTCGCAACCGGGGATGCGCCGCGGCCGCCGTGCCCGGGCCGCTCCATGATCGAGGGAAACTTCTGGTCGCTCTGGCAGCCAGATGTTTCCCTTGATCATGGACGCCGTCGTGGGCGCCGTGCGGTGGAGGGGTCTCATCCTTGAGCACGAGGTCGATGTCCCGCTCGGCGATGAAACCGGGCCGTTCCGTAGCGGATACCGTCAGTGTGTGCAGGTGCTGGAGCGAGTCCGTCTGTCGCGGCGGGAGCCGTTCGTGCAGGACGTGCTGCTCGCCCTGCTGCTGATCGTCGTCAGTGACGGGCTCACCACGGTCGCCACGACGGCGTTCGGGACCAAGGATCTCAAGCTTCAGCTCATCTTCGACACGATCGGGCTGGCCGTCGTCGCGCTGCGGCGCAGGCGGCTCTGGGTCGCCGTCTGGGTCACCGCCGTGCACTCCGTCGTGCCGCTGGTCAGCGGGATGCCGCTGGTGAGCGGCGGGCTCGGGATCATCGTCATGACGTACACCGTCGCCGCCCACCTGCCGCTGCGCGCGGCCCTGGGTGCCTCGGCGCTCATGTGGGTGCCGGGGACCGGGCTGGCGGCGGTGCTGGGGCGGGCCGACGACACGCCGTTCGTGCCGGAGACCCGCATCTTCCTCATCTTCAACGCCATGAGCGCCCTGGTGTGCTTCACGGTCGGGCGGTCGGTCGCGACCCGCCGGGCGTACATCGCCGCGCTCGAGGACCGGGCCAGCACGGCCGAGACCAGCCAGCGGGCGCTCACCGACAAGGCCGTCGCCGAGGAGCGCCGGCGCATCGCGCGGGAGCTGCACGACGTCGTCGCGCACCACGTGAGCGTCATGGGGGTGCTGGCGACCGGGTCGCGGCGGATGCTGTCGCGGGACCCGGCGGCGGCGGACGAGGCCCTGGCGACCATCGAGGAGACGGGGCGCACGGCGCTGCGTGAGATGCGGCGGCTGCTGAGCGTCCTGCGCACCGAGACCGAGCCGGCCGGCGAGCTGGAGCCGCAGCCGGGGCTGGCCGGGGTGGAGGGCCTGGTGGAGCAGATCCGCGAGGCGGGGCTGCCGGCGGTGCTGCGGGTCGAGGGCGACCCGGAGCCGATGGACCCGGGCGTGTCGCTGACGGTGTACCGGATCGTGCAGGAGGCGCTGACGAACGCGCTGAAGCACGCGGGGGCGGCGAGCGTCGAGGTGCGGCTGGTGTTCAGCCGCGCCGACGTGGTGGTCGAGATCTGCGACACGGGGCGCGGTCCGCAGCTCGGCACCGCGGCCATCGGCCACGGCCTGCTCGGGATGCGGGAGCGGGTCATGTTGTACGGCGGGACGCTGCGCACCGGGCCCCGCCCGGGCGGCGGCTACCGTGTCCACGCGAGGATTCCCCTCGAGAGCGCGTCCGAGAGGCAGTTGGCGAGTTGACCCAGGCACGTCCCATCCGGCTGTTGCTCGCCGACGACCAGCCGCTGCTGCGCACCGGCTTCCGCATGGTCCTCGGCGGCGAGCCCGACCTCGACATCGTGGCCGAGGCCGGTGACGGCGTCGAGGCGGTCGAGCTGGCCCGTCGGCTGCTGCCCGACGTGGTGCTCATGGACATCCGGATGCCCCGGATGGACGGCGTGGCCGCGACGCGGACCATCGTCGAGGCGAAGCTGCCGGTACGGGTGCTGATCCTGACGACGTTCGACCTGGACGAGTACGTGGTGGGGGCGCTGCGGGCCGGGGCCAGCGGGTTCCTGGCCAAGGACGTGCCGGCCGACGACCTGGTGACGGCGATCCGCACGGTGGCGGCCGGTGAGGCCGTGGTGGCGCCCCGCATCCTCAAGCGGCTGCTGGACAAGTTCGCCGACGCGCTGCCCGACCCCGACGCTCCCCCGCCGCGGGACCTGCGGGTGCTCACCGACCGGGAGCGTGAGGTACTGGTGCAGCTCGCCCGGGGCCTGTCCAACGCCGAGATCGCCAAGGCGCTGTCGGTGAGTGAGACGACGGTCAAGACGCACGTCGGGCATGTGCTGACCAAGCTGGGGCTGCGCGACCGGGTGCAGGCGGTGGTCCTCGCCTATGAGACGGGTCTGGTCCGTCCCGGGTCGTAGTTGCCTCCTCCCCACGGAGGAGCACCACCTAGGGATGGGGGTCCTCCACAGGGAGTAGCCCGGTTTAGCGCCCACGAACGACGGCCGGGGTGCGCCGACCCCGTAGCGTGAGGTGGTCATATGGACCACTTTCCGAGGGGGACAAAGAGCGTGACCACGACAGTCACGACCGGGCAGGCGGTCGCCGCCCGCGCGGTGGACGTGTGGAAGGTGTACGGCAGCGGGGAGGCGCAGGTCATCGCGCTGAACGGGGTGAGCGTCGAGCTTGAGCGCGGGCACTTCACCGCGATCATGGGCCCGTCGGGCTCCGGCAAGTCGACGTTGATGCACACGCTCGCGGGGCTGGACTCGGTCACCCGCGGTGACGTCTACATCGGCGACACCAAGCTCACCGGGATGTCGGACGGTGACCTGACCAACCTGCGGCGCACGAAGGTCGGGTTCATCTTCCAGCAGTTCAACCTGCTGCCGACGCTGACGGCCGAGGAGAACATCCTGCTCCCGCTGTCGATCGCGGGGCGCAAGGTGGACAAGGCGTGGTACGACACCGTGATCACCACGGTCGGGCTGCGCGACCGGCTCGGGCACCGGCCGAGCCAGCTCTCCGGCGGCCAGCAGCAGCGGGTCGCGTGCGCGCGGGCCCTGGTCTCGCGGCCGGAGGTCATCTTCGCCGACGAGCCGACGGGCAACCTCGACTCGCGCTCCGGCGCGGAGGTCCTGTCGTTCCTGCGCAACTCGGTGCGGGAGTTCGGCCAGACGATCGTCATGGTGACCCACGACCCCAACGCCGCGTCGTATGCGGACCGGGTCATCTTCCTGGCCGACGGCAAGATCGTGGACGAGCTGCTGGAGCCCACCGCCGACGCGGTGCTCGACAAGCTCAAGGGTCTGGACAAGGCGGGCGAGTAGACGATGCTGCGCGCGACCCTGAAGAGCCTGCTGGCGCGCAAGCTGCGGCTGCTCCTCTCCACGCTCGCCGTCGTGCTGTCGGTGATGTTCGTGTCCGGATCGCTGGTGCTCACGGACACGCTGGGCCGCACGTTCGACAACCTGTTCGCCAACATCTACACCTACACCGACGTCCAGGTCTCGGCGAAGTCGCAGGTGGCGCCGCAGGGCGGGGACACCGGCGGTGGGGGCACCAACGCGTTCCCGGCCGTGGTCGTCGACGAGGTCGCCAAGGTCGACGGCGTGTCGAAGGCCACCGGCCAGGTGTTCCTCAACGGCGCGATCCCGGTCGGCCGCAACGGCAAGGTGGTGGCCAACCAGACCGGGCAGCAGTTCGGCGCCAACTGGACCGGCGAGGACGAGCTGGTGACGCTGGCCGAGGGCCGGGCGCCGGCGGCCGACGACGAGATCGTGATCAACCAGGGCCTGGCGACGACCGCGCGGTACAAGGTCGGCGACTCGATGGACGTCATCACGCGCGACAAGGAGCGCAAGACGTACGAGATCGTCGGCCTCATGCAGTACGCCGGCGGCCGCGCGTCGATGGCGGGCGAGAGCGCGATCTTCTTCACCACCAAGCAGGCCCAGATCTCGATGCTCGGCGCCGCCGAGCAGTACAACATCATCGACGTCAAGGCCAAGGACGGGTTCACCGACGAGCAGGTGCGCGACAACGTCGCCAAGGATCTCGGCGGCGGGTTCGTGGTGCAGACCGGCAAGCAGCTGTCGGAGGAGTCGAGCAAGGCGATCAAGCAGATCCTCGACTACTTCAACTACGTCCTGCTGGGCTTCGGCGCGGTGGCGCTGCTGGTCGGCGTGTTCCTGATCCTCAACACCTTCTCGATCATCGTCGCGCAGCGCACGCAGGAGCTGGCGCTGCTGCGGGCGATGGGCGCGAGCCGCGGGCAGGTGCTGCGCGGGGTGCTGCTGGAGGCGGTGCTGATCGGCGTCGTCGGGTCGCTGTTCGGCTTCCTGGTCGGCCTCGGCCTGGGTGCCCTCGGTGCGTACGCGTTCGTGGGCCTGGCCGACGGCGCGAAGGTGGCCTCGCTCGGCTTCCCGGTCTCGGCGGTCGTCGTGTCGTTCGCGATCGGCATCCTGGTCACCATGGTCGCCGCGGTCATGCCGGCGCTCAAGGCGGCCCGGGTCGCCCCGATCGCGGCGATGCGGGAGTCGGCGACACCGGACCGGCCGCTGACCAAGCTCACGATCTTCGGCGCGGTGGTGACCGCGCTGGCGATCGGTTCCCTGACGTGGGGCCTGACGGGGGCCGGCGACGGGACGCTGTGGCTGGTCTTCGGCGGCGTGCTCGCGCTGCTCGTCGGCGTCGCGCTGCTCACTCCGGTGATCAGCCGGCCGCTGGTGGCCGCGCTGGGGGCGCTGTTCTCCTGGACGGTGCCGGGCCGGCTGGGCAAGCGCAACTCGTCCCGCAACCCGCGGCGCACGGCGATCACGGCCGGCGCGGTCATGATCGGCATCGCGATCGTCACGGCGATCAGCACGCTGTTCACGTCGCTGTCGACGGCGCTCGGCGACGAGCTGGAGAAGGACCTCCAGGCCGACCTGGTGGTGCTGGGCCAGCAGACGAGCGAGATCCCGCCGACCCTCACGTCCGACCAGGTCGACCAGATCAAGAAGCTGCCGGGCGCGGCGACGGTGGCGACGTTCACCGCCGACGCGGCGACGGTCAACGGGCAGCAGACGTTCGTCGCCGCGTACGAGGACCCGGCGGCGGTCGTCACGGTGCTCAAGCTCAAGACCGACCAGGGCCGCATCGACCAGATCAGCAGCGGCGAGTTCACGACGGACAAGAAGACCGCCGAGGACCGCAAGTGGAAGCTGGGCGACACGATCACGGTGGCGTTCACCAAGACCGGTGAGAAGACCCTGAAGCTGACCGGCATCACCGGTGAGACGGCGGTCGGCGCCGGGATCGTGGTGTCGTACGACGACGCGCGCACCGGCTTCGCGTTCCCGCAGCCGTGGCAGGCGTTCATCAGCGTCAAGGACGGTGCCTCGGTCGACGAGACGAAGGCCGCCGTCGACACCATCATCAAGGACAACCCCGAGGTCAGCGTCTACACCAAGGACGAGTACGTCGAGAACAACCAGGCGCAGTTCACCGCGATCCTCGCGATCGTCCAGGTGCTGCTGCTCATCGCCCTGGCGATCTCGGTCCTCGGCGTCATCAACACGCTGCTGCTGTCGGTCATCGAGCGCACCCGGGAGCTGGGCATGCTCCGCGCGGTCGGGCTCCGGCGCCGGCAGACGTGGCTGATGGTGACCACCGAGTCGGTGGTGATCACGGTGTTCGGCACGGTGCTCGGCCTCGTCGTCGGGGCCGGGCTGGGCGCGGCGATCGTGACCGCGCTCAAGGACGTCATCGGGTTCGGTGCGGTGACCCTGCCGTGGACGTTGATGGCGGTGTACTTCGTCGCCTCGCTCTTCGTCGGCGCCATCGCCGGGTTCATCCCGTCGATCCGCGCCGTGCGGCTCAACGTGCTCAACGCGATCGCGTACGAATAGCCGACGGATAGCCGCACCGGGTAGCACACCGGCGCAACAAGAATGGCCGGTCGGGGTCTCCCCGACCGGCCATTCGCCTTTTCAGGCCCCATTCTGAGAATGCTGAGACGCGCGCCATAAGGGTTGACCCTGAGTCGGCATCCGGGACGGTCCCCCAGCGGAAAACCCGTGGTCGGCTACCCCTGCGGAGGGAGGAGAACGGCCGCCGCCGGCCCCAAGCTGAATGCACATCATTCACCAGGGGGAATCATGACTGCATCGGTTGCGACGCGCACCGAGGTGGCCGCGCGGGCGGTCGACGTCTGGAAGGTCTACGGCACCGGCGAGGCGCGGGTGAATGCGCTCGGCGGCGTCTCGGTGGAGCTGGAGAAGGGGCGCTTCACCGCGATCATGGGCCCGTCCGGCTCGGGCAAGTCGACGCTCATGCACTGCCTCGCGGGCCTCGACGCCGTGAGCCGCGGCAAGGTGTACATCGGCGACACCCAGATCACCGAACTGTCCGACCGCGGCCTGACCAACCTGCGCCGCTCGAAGGTCGGGTTCATCTTCCAGCAGTTCAACCTGCTGCCGACGCTGACGGCCGAGGAGAACATCCTGCTCCCGCTGTCGATCGCGGGCCGCAAGCCGGACAAGGCGTGGTACGACACCGTCATCGACACCGTCGGCCTGCGCGACCGGCTCGGGCACCGGCCCAGCCAGCTCTCCGGCGGCCAGCAGCAGCGCGTGGCGTGCGCCCGGGCGCTCGTCGCCCGGCCGGAGGTCATCTTCGCCGACGAGCCGACGGGCAACCTCGACTCGCGCTCCGGCGCCGAGGTCCTGTCGTTCCTGCGCAACTCGGTCCGCGACTTCGGCCAGACCATCGTGATGGTCACGCACGACCCGAACGCCGCCTCGTACGCCGACCGCGTGGTGTTCCTCGCCGACGGCCACATCGTCGACGAGCTCTACGCGCCGACCGCCGACGCGGTGCTCGACCGGCTCAAGCGGCTCGACAAGGCCGAGGCCTGAGCCATGCTGAGTGCCACGATCAAGAGCCTGCTGTCGCGCAAGCTGCGGCTCACCCTGTCCGCGCTCGCCGTCGTGCTGGGCGTGATGTTCGTGTCCGGCGCGTTCGTGCTCACGGACACGCTGGGCCGCTCCTTCGACAGCCTCTTCAAGTCCGTCTTCGAGGACACCGGCGTCCAGGTGACGGCGAAGCCCAAGGTCGAGACCGGCGAGTTCGACGGCCCGGAGGCCCTGTCGGTCATCCCGGCCGCGACGCTCGACAAGGTCAAGGCCGTGCCCGGCGTGGCCAGCGCGACCGGCGTGGCCGCGGCCGACGGCGCGCGGGTCGTCGGCGCGAACGGCAAGGTCGTCACCACGTTCGGCCCGCCGCGCATCGGGCAGAACTGGACCGGCACCTCCGACCTGCTCCAGCTGCGCGAGGGCCGCGGCCCGACGGCCGACGACGAGATCGCGGTCAACGCCACCACGGCGAAGGCGGCGGGCATCAAGGTCGGCGACGAGGTCAGCGTCCTGACGCTCCAGCCGGGGACGAAGAAGTTCAAGCTGGTCGGCATCTTCGGGTACAGCGGGGACCGGGACTCGCTCGGGGGAGCCCTGGAGGTCTCGTTCACCACGCCGGTGGCCCAGGAGCTGATGCTCGGCCAGAAGGGCGTCTACAGCAGCATCGACGTCAAGGCCGCGCCGGGCGTCACCAACGAGCAGCTGCGCGACGACATCAAGACCGCGCTCGGCGACGGTTTCGTCGCCAAGACCGGCAAGCAGCTGCAGGCCGAGACCGTCGACGGCTTCAAGGAGGGCCTCGGCTTCTTCAACAACATCCTCATCGGCTTCGCCGGTGTGGCGCTGTTCGTCGGCACGTTCCTCATCCTCAACACGTTCTCGATCATCGTCGCCCAGCGCACCCGCGAGCTGGCACTCATGCGGGCCCTCGGCGGCAGCCGCGGGCAGACGCTCGGCTCGGTGCTCATCGAGGCGGTCGCGATCGGGCTCATCGCGTCGGTCCTCGGCCTGGCCGCCGGCATCGGCGTCGGCGTCCTGCTGGCGTGGGTGTTCGGCAACGTGAGCGGCGTGGCCCTGGCCGGCGTCGGCGTGCCGGCGACGGCGGTGATCAGCGCGTTCGTGGTGGGTCTGCTGGTGACGGTGGTGGCGGCGGTACTGCCGGCGCTGCGGGCCAGCCGCATCCCCCCGATCGCGGCGCTGCAGGAGGTGTCGACGCCGGACCGGCCGCTCACCAAGCTCACGGTCAGCGGCGCGCTCGTCGGCGCGGCCGGCGGCACGCTGCTCGGCATCGGCCTGTCCGGCAACGGCGGCGACAACACGCTCTGGCTGATCCTCGGCGGCGTGCTGGTGTCGTTCATCGGCGTCGCGCTGCTCACGCCGCTGCTGGCCCGCCCGGTGGTGTCGCTGCTCGGCCGGCTGTTCTCCTGGTCGGTGCCGGGCAAGCTGGGCCGGCTCAACTCGGGCCGCAACCCGCGGCGCACCGCGATCACCGCGGCGGCGCTCATGGTCGGCCTGGCCCTCATCACCGGCGTCAACGTCATCCTCAACTCGGCGAAGTCCAGCCTCAGCCAGCAGGCCGACAAGCAGGTCACGGTCGACCTGATCATCTCCGGCGACGGCGACAACACCGGCCCGGCCCGCTTCGACCCGAAGGTGATGGAGGAGGCGGCCAAGCTCCCCGGCGTGGCCAGCGTGGCCAGCGAGTACTGGGAGTACGGCACGGTCAACGGCGAGAACCGGGGCGTCTCGGCGTCGCCCGACATCGCGGCGTACGCCGGGATGTTCAAGCTGACGGCGGCGTCCGGCGAGCTGCGCTGGACCGGCCCGAACCAGGCGGTCATCGACGTCGACAGCGCCAAGGACCGCAACCTCAAGCTCGGCGACACCGTGGACATGCAGTTCACCCGCGGTGACGTCCACAAGGTGACGATCGTCGGCGTGTACAACAAGAGCGACGTCGCCGGCGGCATGCTCGTCTCCGGCGACGTGGTGCAGGACTTCCGCACCCCGCAGCCCTCCTGGGGCTACGTGCGGGCCGCCGCGGGCGCGTCGGTCGCCGACATCCAGCGCGAGGTCGACCGCCTGCTGGCGGACAACCCGGAGGTCTCGGTGGCCAACCGCGCCGAGTTCGTGGCGGCCCAGTCGGCCCAGTTCGACCAGCTGCTCACGATGATCCAGGTCCTGCTGGCCCTGGCGATCCTCATCGCGGTCCTGGGCATCGTCAACACCCTGGCCCTGTCGGTGCTGGAGCGGACCCGCGAGCTGGGCCTGCTGCGGGCGATCGGCATGCGCCGGGCCCAGACGATGCGCATGGTCACGGTCGAGGCGGTGGTCATCTCGGTCTTCGGCGCGCTGCTGGGCCTGGGCGTGGGCACCGGCCTGGGCGCCGCGGTGGTCCGGGCCCTGCGCGACGAGGGCTTCAGCAGGCTGGCCTTCCCGTGGACCCAGATGGCGACGTACCTGGTGCTCGCCGCCCTGGTCGGCGTGATCGCCGCGGTCCTGCCGTCGATCCGCGCCGCGCGGGTCAACGTCCTGCAGGCCATCGCGCACGACTGACCCTCCCCCTGGGGTCGACGGCCCCCCGACCAGTGCGGCGGTCGGGGGGCCGCTCGGCGTCCGGGTTCAGTCCCGGCCGCGCCCGCCGGACGAGCGGCGGTTCATGACCGAGATCCCGCTCGCCGCGTCCGGACCG